>JBDKJR010000028.1:0-9056 GCA_039796515.1 Actinomycetota bacterium | reverse complement strand
GCATGCACTTCTCGCTCGTCTCGCGTGAGGTCATCGCCGACTCGGTCGAGACGGTCGTCATGGCCGAGCGCCTCGACGGCACGGTCCTCCTCGCAGGCTGCGACAAGTCGATCCCCGGCATGCTCATGGCTGCCGTGCGACTCGATCTCGCGAGCGTCTTTCTCTACGCGGGCTCGATCGCTCCCGGCTGGGTCAAGCTCAGCGACGGCAGCGAGAAAGAGATCACGATCATCGACAGCTTCGAGGCTGTCGGTGCGGTCAAGGCCGGCAAGATGTCGGCCGAAGACGCGCACCGCATCGAGTGCGCCTTCGCTCCGGGTGAGGGTGCGTGCGGCGGAATGTACACCGCCAACACCATGGCGAGCGTGGCCGAGGCGCTGGGCCTGAGCCTTCCGGGCTCGGCGAGCCCCGCATCCTATGATCGCCGTCGCGACATGTATGCGCACCGCAGTGGCGAAGCCGTCGTGAACCTGCTCAACAAGGGCATTACCGCGCGCCAGATCGTCACGCGCGAGGCACTCGAAAACGCCGTGACCGTCGCGATGGCGCTCGGCGGTTCGACCAACGTCGTTCTGCACTTGCTCGCGATTGCGAACGAGGCCGAGGTGCCCTTCACGCTCGACGACTTCAACCGCATCGGCAACCGCGTGCCGCACATCGGCGACCTCAAGCCCTTTGGCCGCTACGTCATGAACGACGTCGACCGCCAGGGCGGCCTGCCCGTTCTGCTCAAGGCCTTGCTCGACGCCGGACTGCTGCACGGCGACGTCATGACCGTGACGGGCAAGACGATGGCCGAGAACCTCGCCGAGCTCAACCCCGACCCGCTCGACGGTGACGTGCTGCGCACGCTCGACAACCCCATTCACGCGACCGGTGGCATCACGATCTTGCACGGCTCGATGGCGCCCGAGGGCGCGGTCGTCAAGACGGCCGGGTTCGATGCGGCGGTCTTCGAGGGCCCGGCGCGCGTCTTCGAGCGTGAGCGCGCGGCGATGGATGCTCTGACCGCGGGTGAGATTTCGGCCGGCGATGTCGTCGTCATCCGCTACGAGGGCCCCAAGGGTGGCCCCGGTATGCGCGAGATGCTCGCCGTCACGGCGGCCATCAAGGGCGCTGGCCTCGGAAAAGATGTATTACTCTTGACCGACGGTCGATTCTCAGGCGGCACAACCGGACTGTGCATCGGCCACGTAGCTCCCGAAGCAGTAGACGCTGGTCCTATTACTTTCGTGCGCGATGGTGATCTGATCCGGGTTGATATCGCTGCTCGCTCCCTCGACCTACTGGTCGACGCAGACGAGCTTGAGGCGCGCCGCACCGACTGGGCGCCCCTGCCTCCGCGTTACACCCGCGGCGTTCTCGCCAAGTACTCGAAGCTCGTGCGCTCAGCCGCGCAAGGAGCCGTCACGGGTTAAGCGCGGTTTCCCCGCTCGCTCATCACCGAATCTCAAAGAAGGTCTTCTGATGTCCACGGAATCGACCCCCGTGCCGAGTGCCGCCGCGACGGCGTCAAGCGCCGCGAAAAAGGGTGACCCGCCCATGCTTACGGGCTCGGGCGCCATTCTGGCCTCTCTTGAAAAGTTGGGCGTCACCGACGTCTTCGGCTTGCCGGGCGGCGCCATCATGCCGTTCTACGACGAGCTCATGTCGTCGACCGCGATCCGGCACATTCTCGTGCGCCACGAGCAGGGTGCTGGTCACGCTGCCGAAGGCTACGCGGCGGCCAGCGGTCGCCTCGGCGTCTGCATTGCGACGTCGGGCCCCGGTGCAACGAACCTCGTTACCGCGATTGCCGATGCCCACATGGACTCGGTGCCGCTGCTCGCCATCACGGGCCAGGTGTTCTCCACCTCCATGGGTACCGACGCCTTTCAAGAGGTCGACATCACGGGCATCACGATGCCGATCACGAAGCACAGCTTCCTCGTGACGAAGCCCGAAGACGTGCCGGGCGTGATCGCCGCCGCTGTGCACATCGCCACGACCGGGCGACCTGGCCCCGTGCTCGTCGACGTGACGAAAGACGCCCAGCAGAAGTCGGCACCGTTTATCTGGCCGCCGAAGATCGACCTGCCGGGCTATCGCCCCGTCACGAAAGCGCACGGCAAGCAGATTCAGGCGGCGGCCCAGCTCATCGTCGAGTCGCGCAAGCCCGTGCTCTACGTCGGCGGCGGAGTCGTGCGCTCGGGCGCCCACAAAGAACTGCTGGCCTTCGCCGAAAAGACCGGCGCCCCGGTGGTCACGACGCTCATGGCACGCGGCGCGTTCCCCGACTCGCACCGCCAGAACCTTGGCATGCCCGGCATGCACGGCACCGTTCCGGCCGTTCTCGCCCTGCAAGAGAGCGACCTGCTGGTCGCGATTGGCTCGCGCTTCGATGACCGCGTGACGGGCAAGGTGAGTGAGTTCGCTCCCGGTGCGAAGATCATCCACATCGACATCGACCCCGCCGAGATCGGCAAGATTCGCCACGCCGATGTTCCCATCGTCGGGGATGCCCGCGAGGTGTTGCTCGACCTGCTGCCCGCCTTCGAGGCCGCTGCCGCGCAGGCTGCCCCCGACATCACCGATTGGTGGAAGCGGCTCGAGACCCTGCGCACGCAATACCCCCTCGGCTACGTCGATGACCCCGACGACGGGTTGCTCGCTCCGCAGGCCGTGATTGAGGCGATCGGCAAGCTCTCGGGCCCCGAGGCGGTGTTTGCCGCGGGTGTCGGCCAGCACCAGATGTGGGCCGCCCAGTTCATCAAGTACGAGCGTCCCGGTTCGTGGCTCAACTCCGGCGGTGCCGGAACAATGGGCTACTCGGTTCCGGCCGCGATGGGTGCCAAGGTCGCGCAGCCCGATCGCCTCGTGTGGGCAATCGACGGCGACGGTTGCTTCCAGATGACGAACCAAGAACTCGCGACCTGCACGATCAACAACATTCCGATCAAGGTCGCGATCATCAACAACTCGTCGCTCGGCATGGTGCGACAGTGGCAGACGCTCTTCTACGACGGCCGCCACTCGTTCACCGACCTCGAGACGGGGTCGATGCGCGCGGGCGAAGAGACGCGCATGATTCCCGACTTCGTCAAGATGGCCGACGCCTACGGTGCTCTCGGCATTCGCGTGACGAAGCCCGAAGAGGTTGAGCCGGCCATCCGTCTGGCGATGGAAACCAACGACCGCCCGGTCGTCATCGACTTCATCGTGAGCCGCGATGCCATGGTGTGGCCGATGGTGCCGCAAGGCGTCGGCAACTCGTCGGTGCAGTACGCGCGCGATCACGCCCCCGACTGGTACGAGGAGTAAACAGCCGCCATGACCTATCACGTGCTCTCACTGCTCGTCGAAGACAAGCCCGGCCTGCTCACGCGCGTCGCTGGCCTGTTCGCGCGGCGCGGGTTCAACATCCGTTCGCTCGCCGTCGGCACCACCGAGGTCGAAGGCCTCTCGCGCATCACGGTGGTCGTTGAGGTCGAGGGCTTGCCGCTCGAGCAGATCACCAAGCAACTCAACAAGCTCATCAACGTGCTCAAGATCGTCGAACTCGATCCGTCGAGCTCGGTGCAACGCGAACACATGCTTATCAAGGTGCGCGTCGACAACTCCACGCGCTCGCAGATTCTTGAAGCCGCCAACCTCTTCCGCGCGCGCGTGGTTGATGTGGCGACCGATTCGCTCGTCATCGAGGTGACGGGCGACACGGCCAAGGTCGAGGCTCTGCTGCGCGTGCTCGAGCCCTATGGCATCAAAGAGATCGCTCAGTCGGGCCTCCTCGCCATTGGCCGCGGCTCGAAGAGCATCAGCGAGCGCGTGCTCAAGAGCTGACTTCACACACCCCACAACGTCACACCCACCAAACAAGGAGAACCCCGATCGTGACCGAGATTTTCTACGACAACGACGCTGACCTTTCGCTCATCCAGAGCAAGAAGGTCGCGATCGTCGGCTACGGCTCGCAGGGCCACGCACACGCCCAGAACCTCCGCGACAGCGGCGTCGAGGTGTCGATTGCCCTCAAGGCCGGTTCGAAGTCGACCCAGAAGGCCAGCGACGACGGCTTCAGCGTCTTGACGGTTGCCGACGCGGCCGAGTGGGCCGACGTCATCATGATTCTCGCTCCCGACCAGCACCAGCGGTCGATCTACGCCGAGAGCATCAAAGACAAGCTGACCTCGGGCAAGACCCTTGCCTTCGCGCACGGCTTCAACATCCGCTTCGGCTACATTGACGCCCCCGAGGGCGTCGATGTCATCCTCGTCGCCCCGAAGGCCCCCGGCCACACGGTGCGTCGCGAGTTCGTCGCGGGCCGCGGTATTCCCGACATCATCGCCGTCGAGCGCGACGCGACCGGCCACGCTTGGGACCTCGCCCTCTCGTACGCCAAGGCCATCGGTGGCACGCGTGCCGGCGTCATCAAGACGACCTTCACCGAAGAGACCGAGACCGACCTCTTCGGCGAGCAGGCCGTTCTCTGCGGTGGCACCTCGCAGCTCGTGCAGTACGGCTTTGAGGTTCTCACCGAGGCCGGCTACCAGCCCGAGATCGCCTACTTCGAGGTGCTGCACGAGCTCAAGCTCATCGTCGACCTCATGTGGGAGGGCGGCATCGCCAAGCAGCGCTGGAGCGTCAGCGACACCGCCGAGTACGGCGACTACGTCTCGGGCCCCCGCGTTCTCGACGCGAGCGTCAAGGAGCACATGAAGGCCGTGCTCGCCGACATTCAGTCGGGCGCGTTCGCCAAGCGCTTCATTGACGACCAGGATGCGGGAGCCCCCGAGTTCAAGGCTCTGCGTCTCAAGGGCGAGCAGCACCCCATCGAAGAGACCGGCCGCAAGCTGCGCGCCCTCTTCTCGTGGAAGCAGCAAGACGCGGACTACGTCGACGGCAGCGCTGCGCGCTGACGTCGCCGCTAACGCTGCGTTTACCGGTGTCGATGCGCGAGCGCATCGACACAAGGGCAGCGCTGCGCGCTAGCCACTAACCTTCTCGGCCAACCGCCGAGGAACCCACGAGGCCGCGGCCCCCGCAACCAGGGGTCGCGGCCTCGTGCTGTCGCGGCGGCCGTCACTATAGTGAGCGCATGTCGAGCATCGAAGACGCTGGAATTGCAGAACATGCGGGCGCCGAGGGAGGGTCAGTCGAAACTACCCGTCCGCGGCCTCGTGCGGGTCGGATCGTCCTGATCGCGGGCGTCATCCTTGCGGTCTCGTCGATCATTCTGTCTGTCATCGTGGGGGTGGTCGGAGCGCCCTATGTCGACCGCGCTGGCGGCGGTTTCCAGTTCAACTTTCAGTTCGGTGATCCTCGACCCACGGTCTCCGCTCTCGGGCTCGTGGCACCCCTCCACGCCGTCTTGGGCGGGCTTGTCGGAACGTGGATCATCATCCAGTCGATCGTCGCGATCGCCGCGGACTGGGGCCGGAAGGAGGGAATCGTCGCTCTCATCATTGCTGTCGTGACTCCGATCATCTCCTTCATCATCTTCCTGGCCCTGCTGCTCAGTCTCGGCTGACTCTCGCTCGATAGGCTCGGGGCATGGCTCGCCCTTCCGCGCCCGATGACGACGCCGCCCTGCGGTGGGATTACCTCGACGACTCCAGCTACCTCGACCCGGGTGCAGCCGACGCTGAGCCGAACGACGCCGCGGTGGGCGATGTGGTCTCTGCGTCCGACCGCGGTGCGGTGATGGATGCGCAAGACGCGCCCGCCACCCCCGAACAGCCCGCCCCTGGCCTGCGTCTGCTCACGGCCGCGTTTGCCGTGGTGTTCGTGCTCTGGTCGGTGGGCTGGATCATCAGCGTCGGCCTCGTGCCGATCAGCGGCCCGACCCTCCTGATCGAGGTGCTCTACCAATTCAGCGAGTTCCTCGCGATCGTGGCCAGCGCGCTCTGGTTCGCCGCTGTCGTGGCGCTCACGCCGCAGCACCGACTGGCCCCTCGGCTGGGCTGGTTGACGCTCGGGACTCTCGTTCTGCTGCCGTGGCCCCTCGTGCTGGGGGTGGCGGCATGACGCGCGCGCACTATGGCGTGGCCGCGCTGTTGTCGATCGGGGCTGGCTGGTTCGTGTTCGACGCGGTCGCGTCGCTCATCGCCTTCCCCGCGGCCCTCGCAAGTCAAGGCGACGAGCCGAGCGTGGCGCTCTGGGCCCTGCTCTGGGCGGGGGTCCTGCTTCCGGTTCTGCTGTTCGCCGCCGCGATCGTGGTGGGGCGCAGGCAGGCGTTGCCGCGCTTCGCGCTTGTGACCATCGTCGCGCTCGCGACGACGGCAGCCCTGCGCATTTCACTGATCGCGATCGCGGCGGGCTCGACGGTGCTCTAGCGGATCAGCCCGCCGCCGAGATCACGACGCGAGACCCACCCACAGCACGAGCGCGATGAGCGCCACTTGCATGGCTAGGCGAGGCCAGAACGGCACGGCGATCACGCCAAACTGCTCGCGGTGTCGCGCGGCGTAAGCGTTTGCCGGAAACACGCACACGAGAAACACGGCGAGCGCGATGCCCGCTGCCGCGCGAGTGGGCTCCCACAGCAGCCCGAGGCCGCCCGCGACCTCGGCGACACCCGTCACCCACACCCAGCCGACGGGCGAAAAGGGGCGGCCGTGAAAGGCACGAGGAACCATCGCCGCCATCCCGCGCACGACGGGCGGAACGAAATGGGTGATGCCGATGCCGACGAAGACGATGGCCGTGATGACGCGCGCGAGAGCAACCGTGTCGAGCGCGCTCGTCGTGAGCGGAGCATCCAGCATCGTCGTCAGCCTCCTGCCCGCCATTCTGCCCCCGCGCCCTGCGATAGCCTGAACGCATCGGTCGCCCCCATAGGCGTAGGCGCCGCCACCACCCTTTCTTGCCGGTCTCTTTTTCTGTTAGGACCTCGCCTCGTGCCCAAGCCGGTCGTGCTCATCGCCGAAGAACTCAGCCCCGCCACCGTCGATGCCCTCGGGCCCGACTTTGACATTCGTCAGGTCGACGGCACTGATCGCCCGGCCTTGCTCGCCGCGCTCGCCGACGCCAGCGCCGTGCTCATCCGGTCGGCGACGCAGATGGATGCGGAGGCCATCGCCGCCTCGAAGTCGCTCAAGGTCATCGCGCGCGCGGGAGTGGGTCTCGACAACGTCGACGTGCCCGCCGCCACGAGCGCGGGCGTCATGGTGGTCAACGCTCCCACGAGCAACGTCATCAGCGCGGCCGAGCTCGCGATCGCGCACCTGTTGTCGCTCGCGCGCCACGTGCCCGACGCGAACGCCTCCATGAAGGCGGGGGAGTGGAAGCGCTCGAAGTTCACGGGCGTCGAGCTCTATGAGAAGACTGTGGGCGTCGTCGGCCTGGGCCGCATTGGCGTGCTTGTCGCGCAGCGTCTCGCCGCGTTCGGCGTCGAGCTCATCGCCTACGACCCCTACGTGCCTCCGGCGCGTGCGCAGCAGCTCGGCGTCACGCTCGTCACGCTCGACGAGCTCATGCAGCGCAGTGACTTCATCACGATTCACATTCCGAAGACGCCCGAAACCACGAATCTCATCGGCACCGCCCAATTCGCACTCGCGAAGCCGAGCTTGCGCATCGTCAACGCGAGCCGCGGCGGCATCATCGACGAGGATGCCCTCCGCGAGGCCCTCGCCACCGGTCGCATCGCGGGCGCGGGTCTTGACGTCTTCGTGCACGAGCCGCCCGTCGGCTCGCCCCTGCTCGACCTCCCGAGCATCCAGCTCACGCCGCACCTCGGCGCCTCGACCGATGAGGCTCAAGAAAAGGCCGGAGTCTCGGTCGCCAAGTCGGTGCGCCTCGCCCTCGACGGTGAGCTCGTGCCGGATGCCGTCAACGTGGCGGGTGGCGTGATCGACCCGAGCGTGCGCCCGGGCATCCCGCTCATGGAGAAGCTCGGTCAGGTCTTCGCGGCACTTGCCGACACCTCGTTCGCGAGCATCGATGTTGAGGTGCGCGGCGAGATCGTCGCGCACGACGTCAACGCGCTCAAGCTCGCGGCGCTCAAGGGCATCTTCAGCCGCATCTCGAGCGAGCAAGTCAGCTATGTGAACGCGCCCCTGCTCGCTGAGCAGCGCGGTGTGGCCGTGCGCTTGCTGACGGATGCCGTGAGCGAGGAGTACCGCAACCTGCTCACCATTCGCGGTTCGCTGAGCGACGGCACGCAGCTCTCGGTGAGTGGCACCCTCGTGGGCGCCAAGCAAGTGCAGAAGATCGTCGAGATCAACGGCTACGACGTCGAGGTGCCCATGGCGGAGCACTTCATCGTCATGATCTACACCGACCGTCCCGGCATTGTCGCCATCTACGGCAAAGAGTTCGGCGAGGCCTCGATCAACATCGCGGGCATGCAAATCGCGCGGCGCACGGCCGGCGGCCAAGCACTCAGTGTGCTGACCGTCGACTCGCGCGTTCCCGACGAGCTGCTCGAACGTGTGCGCACCGCGATTGACGCGAGCGTCATGCGCGAGATCACCGTCGTCGAGCAGTAGGTCACCCGGGGCGAGCAAGGAAGCTCGCCACATCGAAGGAGAACACCATGGCACGCACTCTTGACCTCGCCGTGATCGGCGGCGACGGCATTGGCCCCGAGGTAACGGCAGAGGCCCGCAAGGTGCTGCACGCCGCCGTCGGGAGCGACGTCATGGTCACCGAGACGGTCTACACGCTTGGCGCCGAGCACTATCTCGCGACGGGCGAGATTCTCAGCGACGAGACTCTCGCGGCGCTTGCCCAGCACGACGCGATTCTCTTCGGCGCCGTGGGTGGCGACCCGCGCGACCCCCGGCTCGCGGGCGGCATCATCGAGCGCGGGCTGCTGCTCAAGCTGCGCTTCGCCTTCGACCACTACGTCAACTTGCGGCCCACGCTGCTCGCGCCCGGCATCGCCTCGCCGCTGAGTGACCCGGGCGAGGTCGACTTCGTCGTCGTGCGCGAGGGCACGGAAGGCCCCTACGTCGGCAACGGCGGCCGCTTCCGTCAGGGCACCCCGCACGAGGTCGCGACCGAGGTGTCGATCAACACGGCCTACGGGGTCGAGCGCGTCGTGCGCTTCGCGTTCGCCCGGGCCGCGGCGCGGC
>JBDKJR010000027.1:0-3243 GCA_039796515.1 Actinomycetota bacterium | reverse complement strand
AGGCCCATGCTGCAATTCGCCTATCGGCCGAGGAATGGCTAGATCGTCCTCCTGCGGCGGATCATTCGTTCTACACCGGTTGGGCCAGAAAAGCAGATGATCGGGCCAAGCATCTGTTCAGCAAGTACGGGCTCTCGATACCGTGGCCCGATCTTCCCGAGCCAAGCCTGGATTTCGCCTCGGCCACGGAAAGCGTAAGCGCGGGCCTGCCTGTGAGTGTGGACGAGTTCAGCGAGCACAATCTCGAGATCGGATGGATCACGCTTTCTGGAACGAATGGCGACGGCGTCCGATGGACCGTCCGGGTCAATTGCGTCTTCGAGTTTTCGTCGCCCAACTTGTTATGGAATTCGACAAAAGATGGAAGCGCTCTGCGGGTCGTGGAGAGCCTTATTGGCACATCCCTTGTTGAGGTCAAGCTTGATGAACTGTTCGAGTCACCAGTGTTTCGATTCTCCAACGGCGCGTTGATTGCAGTCCGCGCCGAGATTACGCCAGGGCATCGAACTTCGATTCCATGGTCACTGTCACTGCCAGGACTGCCCTACATGCTGACCGGATGGCCGTTTCGCTAAGCGCAGCTGCCCGAAGCTCCAGGTTGCCCTGACGTTCCTCGAAAGCGGCAGAAGTGGCCATCATCAAGGACAAGCGCGCCGACCCTCGTGGGCAGGCTGCTCAGGAGTTGGCCCTTCACGGTCAATTCGGCGCCGCGGCATGTGCCGCGAGAGGCACATTGCGTGAGCGGAAACCAGAACTAGGCGGGGCGCACGCTGAGCGCGAGGCCGTCGGCGCGCGCCGTGTCGAGGGGGATGCCCGCCGCAAGGTCAGCGCGCGAGCTCACGCGCTCGGTGCCGCTCCACTCGTCCCGCACGATCCACGTCTCGACCCCGGCCGCACCGCTCGCGTCGAGCACAGGATGCCACCGCACGAGCTGCCCGACCCCGGCCTCAGAGACCGCGAACGTGGCGAGCTGCTCGCCGCGCGGCCCGGGCGTGAGCGCGAGGCCCGTGACGCCGGCGACGGCACCCGGCACCACAGCACCCGATGACGTGAGCCCGACGGGCGACCCTGAACCCGCGCTGCCAGAGCCTGAGAGCACGGGCGGCACGGCGCGAGCATCCATCGCCGCGGTTCTCCACGAGAGGTGGATCGCGATCGCGCGCTGCATTTCAGCGAGCTGCGCCGCCGGCCAGCCCGGCAGGTCGCCCATGAGGATCCACGGGCCGCCGACCAGGTACGGCGCGAGCTGCGCGCGCAGCGGAAGGTGCGGCTGGTCGCCCATGTACTTGCTGGTCCACGACGAGGGCAGGTACGTGCCGAGGCCGAGGGCCGCGAGGCGGTTCTCCTCCGAGCGGCACCAGTCGTCGCCGATCGTCGTGTCGTGGTGGGCGATCATCTGGAGGTCGAGGGGCTTGCCGCCGTTCCAGCAGTTCTCGATCAGCAGGGCGGGGTGCCGGTCGCGCAGTGTCGCGAGCACCGTGTACCAGCCGGAGACTCCCGCCGCCTCGCCCGCGCCCGCGTCGTGGGTGTGGTGCTCGGCGTCGCAGCGGCTGATGGTCTCGAAGTCGTGCAGCAGCCAGTCGAGGCCGTCGCGCACGAGGCGGTCGAGGCACGCGAGCACGTGGTCGCGCGCGGGCTCGTGCCCGAGGCACAGCGAGTGGTTGCGGTGCGACACGATCTGGCGTCGGCCGTTCCAGGTGGCGAGCCAGTCGGGGTGCGCGGTCGCGACCGCCGAGTCGGGGGCCGCGTTGCCTGCCCCCACCCACAGCCCGAGCTTCATGCCGCGGTCGTGCGCGAGGGCCGCGATGCCGGCGACGCCGCCCGCGTACCCGGCCTGCGCGTTCCAGTCGCCGACGTGGTCTTCCCACTCTTTGTCGACCGTGACGACCTCGACGCCGAGCGAGGCGGCGACGTAGAAGAACGCCGTGACCCGCTCGGGGTCGATGTCGGTGCCGAAGCCCCAGGTGTCGGCGATGAGCGGCGGCGGGGCGACGGATGCGCGGCTCGGCACCGTCGCCGCGAGCAGCTCGCGCAGCCAGGCCTCGGCGGTCTCGTGGTCGCCGGTGGGGTGGCGGACGAGTAGCCCGGGCAGGGCATCCGCCGCCGGAAGCTCGGCGGGCCGGAAGGTCTGCCACGGCAGGCGGGTTTGCACGGTGAGCCCGTGATCGTCGGCGAGCAGGTCGAGCAGCACGCAGTCGCTGCGGTCGAGGGCGGTGGCGAGTGCGACAGGTCGGCCGTCGGTGTCGAGGCCGGCGACCGTGCACCATCCGGCGGCGTCGTGGTAGCGCTCGTCGGGCTCGGGGGAGTGCCCGACCGTGCGGTAGAGCACGCCGTCGTGCATCTCGCCCTCGGGAAAGTCGAAGGCCGTGTGCGTGCCATGTCGCTCGTCGTAGTTGAGCGCGGCCGCGTCAGCCACCGAGTAGGCGCCGCTCACGAGCGTGCGCGGCCGGGCCGGGCTGATGGCGAGCTCATCGATGCGGAACCCGCGAAACTTCGCGTCCCACGTGAAGGGGTGCAGCACGCGCACGGTCACGTCGTGCCAGCCGTCGAGCCGCAAGCGCGCAACGATCGTGTCGCCGGGCTGCTCGGCGGAGTGGTCCGGACGCTCGGGGTGCGCGACGATGCGCTCAAAGCCGTGGGGCATGCTTTAGATCATACCTTTGCGGCGCGCCTAGACTAGATGCTCGTGGCTCTCACTATCGGCATCGTCGGCCTGCCCAACGTCGGCAAGTCCACCCTCTTCAACGCACTCACCGAAAACGACGTGCTCGCGGCGAACTACCCGTTCGCCACGATCGAGCCCAACGTCGGAGTCGTCGAGCTGCCCGACGAGCGCTTGAAGGTGCTCGCCGAGATCTTCGGCAGCGAGCGCATCTTGCCCGCCGCCGTGTCGTTCGTCGACATCGCGGGCATCGTCAAGGGTGCGAGCGAGGGCGAGGGCCTCGGTAATCAGTTCTTGGCGAACATCCGCGAATCAGACGCGATTGCGCAGGTCGTGCGCGCCTTCACTGACAGCGACGTCGTGCACGTCGCCGGAGCCGTCGACCCGGCCAGCGACATGGAGACAATCAACACCGAGCTCATGCTCGCCGACCTTCAGACGCTCGAGAAGGCGATTCCGCGCTACGAAAAAGAGGTCAAGGGCAAGAAGGCCGACCCCTCCGTGCTGCAAGCGGCTCTGGATGCTCAGGCCCTGCTCTCCGCCGGCACCACCCTCTCCTCCGCTGGTTTTGACGCTACGCC
>JBDKJR010000026.1:0-4344 GCA_039796515.1 Actinomycetota bacterium | reverse complement strand
CCACCGATGATCGAGATGACGCCCGAGACGATCGAGAGCCAGCGCGGAAGTGCCGAGCGGCCCGTGACGCCCGCGGCGATCGCCGCAACACCGTCGAAGATCCAGCCGAAGCCGATGACGAAGGCGAGCACGAGCAGCGACTGAGCGAGGTTGTTGAGCGCAATGATGCCCGCAACGATGATCAAGACGCCCATGATGCCGACGAACCAGCGAATGCCCGTGCTGAGGCTGTCGCTCGTGAAGGCCACGACGAGGCGGAAGATTCCGCTCACGACGAGATAGGCACCGAAGAGCAACGCAACGGTGATGAGCGTCGCGCCCGGCCACACGAGGGCAGCGATGCCCAGCGCGATTGCCGAGATAGCGGTCGCGATGACGAAGCCGCGCTCAAGCACGACAGGAGAGGGTGCGGCAGTCGTTCCAGCCATGGAGATCCTGCTTTCACAGTTAACACGTGCGGGGCGGTCGCACCCGCATCGGTCACAGCCTAGACGCGAGCGGGCTCCGGACCGAGAGCGAATCGGCGCCCGGCTATGTCACTGGGGCGGATGCGCACCCAGCGGTACTTGAGCGACGGAATCCACGGGCTCAACCCCAAGAGTTCTGCGGCATCTTTCTCGCTTTGTCGCTCGAGTCGCTCGGCGCGACCCTTGACGACGACGCTCCACGCTTCCGTTTCGTTCGCCCCATCGATCTCAAAGGCAACACGATCGTTGATCGCGAGCTCGAGCAACTTGGTGCCGGGGGCGGTTCTGAAGTACACGGCCATCCCGTCGTCGACGGCGTAATTGATCGGAAAGATGTCGACGAGGCCGGCCGCGCTCGCCGCGATTCTCCCGAGGTCATGCGAGCGGAGCAGCTGCCAGCACTCCTCAGCCGTGAGCTCAGTGATTCCCCCGAATCCCATCACCATGGCAGCGCTCCTCTCGACGTCTCATTCCAATACGAGTGCGCCCGCGCCCAGTAGGGCCAAAGGTCCCGAAGCGGTTGAGCCACGCAGAACTCGACCCGCGGCGGGTAGGGTCGGGAGCGTCACCGATGACGCGGGCCCAGGAGGTCTCATGACTCTGCCGTTCAGTGCCGAACGCCCGCGCGAGTATGCGCCGATTCCGCCGCCGATCCGCCGACGTCGAAACGTCACGGTCGCTCTGCCACCAGGGCCCCGCACCGTGCCGGGCGGGCTCACCATGCGTTTCTTGCGCGACACTCCGGCGTTCCTCCTCGATCTTCACCGCACCTACGGCGACGTCGCGAGCTTCTGGCTCAACGGGCAACTCTTCTACGCGTTCTTCTCGCCCGAGGGCGTTGTCGACGTCACGGTCAAGAAGCAGCACAGCTTTATCAAGGGTGTGGGCTTTGAGCGCATGGCCAAGGTGCTCGGCACCGGGCTGCTCACGAGCGAAGAGCCCATTCACTTGCGGCACCGGCGCATGATGCAGCCGCCGTTTCACCATCACCAGCTCGCCGACTACGCGGCGACGATGCAGCGCATCACCCGCGAGCACGTTGCGCGGTGGCGGGCCGGCGATGAGGTGCGGGCAAACGACGAGCTCATGCGGTTGACGTTTCAGATCGTCGCGCATCTGCTCTTTGGCACCGAGATCGACCGCTATGCCGAGGGCGTTCAGCACCACATGGGCGTGGCGATCGACCGTATCGAGCGCACAATGCTGCCCGGGCTTGACCGCTTCGACCGGTCGCGGGTGCCCTACTTCGCGAAGTTCAAAGAGTCGTCTGACTACTTGGCCACGGTTGCCGATGACATCATCGTGCGCCGGGTGGCTGCGGCCGAGACCGGCGCACCGCTCGGTGACGACTTACTCGGGCTGTTGCTCGCGGCCCGCGATGCCGACGACGGCTCGGCCCTCAGCCACGACGAAGTGCGCGACGAAACTCTCACCCTCATTCTGAGCGGGCATGAGACGACGGCCAATGTGCTCACGTGGGCGATGTGTCACTTGCGCGACCGCGACTATGTGTGGGAGGCACTCGCTGCTGAGGCTGACGAGTATCTGCCGGAAGGGGAATCCCCCGACCTGCGCCGCATCATCTCGGCGCCCACCGCGCACGCCGTCATGAACGAGGCCATGCGCCTTGCGCCGCCCGTGTGGGTTGCTCCCCGACGCGCGCTCGAAGAGGTTGACGTAGCCGGCGTCACCGTGCCCCGCGGAGCCCACGTGCTCGTGTCGCAGTATGCGAGTCATCGCAGCGAGCGGTTCTTCGAGCATCCCGATGTCTTCATGCCCGAACGCTGGGCCGATGATTTCGAGTCGACCCTGCCGCGCGGGGCGTACTTTCCGTTCGGTGCTGGCACCCGCAAGTGCTTGGGCGATCAGTTCGCGTTGCTCGAATCGCACATCATTCTCATGGAGTTCGCGCGCACCCTGCGGCCTCGCCCGACCGCGAGCGGCCTGCCGAAAGCCGAACCGCGCGCGACCTACCGGCCTGCCGGGGGAGTGCCCGCCACGATCGTTGCGGGCTAGCCGAGGCTCGAACCGAGCGCGCCCGTGACGTAGGGCACGTGACTCTCGCGCGACGTCACGACGAACGTGCTGCGCCGGCCAGGCGTAGCCTGAGCCCCATGCGTCCCACCTTTCGCCCCGTGCCGGCTTTCACCCCCTACATCGTCGTGACGGTCGTGCACCTCAGCGCGATTGCCGTGGGCGGTGATGACCTCGTCGCCGCGACGAAACCGTTGCTCATGCCGGCATTGCTCATCGGGCTCGTGCTGGGCCTGCCGGTTCGGCGGTCGGTGCTGTTGCTGTGGGGTGGCCTCGCCCTGCTGTTCTCGTGGCTCGGCGACGTCTTGCTGCAGAGCCCCGGCGACATCGGGTTTCTCATCGGCATGGGGGTTTTCGGACTCGCGCACCTGGCCTACATCGCGCTCTACCTCGGGCCGCTTCGCACGCGTCGCGCGCCGTGGTGGGGCATTGCGGCGGCCGCGGTCTGGTGGATCGCCCTGGTCGCGCTGCTCGCCCCGAACCTCGGCGGGCTGCTCGTTCCGGTTGCTGTCTATGGCCTCGTGCTCGGCACGGCTGCCGCCGCGGCACTTGGCACGACCAGGCTCATCGCCATCGGCGCGGGCGTCTTTCTCGTGAGTGACACGCTCTTGGGTCTCGACCGCTTCTTGCCCGGCTTTTCGTTCGACGGTGTCGACTTGCTCATCATGCTCACCTACTGCCTCGGCCAGGGCTTGATCATCGCGGGTGTTGTCACAGTCGCTCGGCGGCGAGCCGGATTCGCGAACGCGGGGCAGTTGGTGCCGGCCGCATACGCCTAGTCGTCGACGACGACCGTCTTGATGCGGGAGCTCTGCCCGCGCGTGATCGTGACCCGACTCGGCGGCAGCCCGAGGTGCTCGGCAAGCACGCGTTCGACGGCGGCGTTGGCCGCGCCGTCGATGGCTCGCTCGCGCACGATTACTGTGAGCTCGCCGTCGTCACTCGACTCGACGAGCGGCCCCCGGCGTGAGCCGGGCTTCACGCGGATGCGAAGCGTGCGGGGCATGCCTGGTAGTATCTCAAGGTTGCCGTCTAACGGCCGCGGATAAAGAGAGCTCGAGCATCCAGCTGCGGGCACCGCGCAACGAGCAGAGAAGGGGGTCCCTCTATGGCACTGGAATCAGACGTCAAGAAGGCGATCATCGACGAGTACGCAACCCACCCCGGTGACACCGGATCCCCTGAGGTTCAGGTGGCGATGCTCACGCGTCGCATCAAAGACCTCACGGAGCACCTGAAAGAGCACAAGCACGACCACCACTCGCGTCGTGGCCTGCTTCTGCTCGTCGGTCAGCGCCGTCGTCTGCTGGGCTACCTGGCTGACGTCGACATCGAGCGTTACCGCTCGCTGATCGAGCGCCTGGGACTGCGTCGCTAACCCTGTGCGATAGCGTGTCGTCGATCGACACCGCGAACTTCTTCTGCGAAGGCCGCCCCCGAGAAATCGGCGGGCGGCCTTCGTGGTTCGTGGCCCGAAAATGCGGCTGACGATCGCGGTGACGGATGCCCTTCCTAGGGCTCGAGCGCTTCAAGCCGCTCGATCATCGGCAGCAGCAGTCGCGCAATCTCTTGCTCGGTGAGCGCGGCTCCACTGCTCGAGTCGATGACGACGCGCACGACGAGGTTGCCGTGCTGCAACTCGTGCCCGCGGTCGGTGAGGCCGCCGTCGTGTTGCCATCCGCTATGCCAGGTTGGCTTGTTCGGCGCGATGGGGTCGTCGATTGAGTCATAGCCCGAAATGTGTACCGGGAGCATCGTCACCGGCACGTTGCCTGTGGGTGTGGCAATGGTTTCTCTCGAGCACAAGCTGTTGGCGGAGTCGATTGCAGACGTATATGCGTCG
>JBDKJR010000025.1:0-3710 GCA_039796515.1 Actinomycetota bacterium | reverse complement strand
ACTCGCTCACCGACCCCGACTACTACCCGCGCGGGGTGCTCGGCTGGGTCTATCGCCGGCAGGCACAGTTTCGCGTGCCGGCCGAGCAGACCCTGGCTGATCAACTCTCCGCGCTCGGATTCGACCCGAGCGACATCACGCACGTGGTGCTCTCGCACCTGCACCAAGATCACGCCGGCAACCTTGCCCCGTTTACCGAGGTGCCCGTGTTCGTGGCGCCCGCCGAGCTCGCCCTGCTCAGCGAGAAGACGCCCGAGCTGCACGGGGTGCTGGCGCGCAGCGTCCCGCCCGCCGGCGTTGACCTGGTGGCCGTGCCGTTTGGCGACGACGAGCGCTTCGACCTCTTTGGCGACGGCTCGCTCGTCATGCTGCCAACCCCCGGTCACACGCCCGGGTCGATGAGCCTCATGATCAGCCCGACGGATGCTGCGCCCCTGCTGCTCGTCGGCGACGTCACGTACGACCCGGCCCTGCTGGCGCGCGGCATCGTGCCCGACGTCGGAGACCGCGCTGCACAGCTCGCGACGGCGCGCGTGATCGCTGACCTTGCGGTTGAGCGCCCCGGGCTGAGGGTGGTGGCTGCCCACGATCCGGGCGCGCTCGCGACCCTGCGCGCGCACTCGCCGCGGTAGCGAGTCTGTGCTCCGACCCGCGCTGCCCGTGCACGACCGGCCTCGCCTTTCGCGCTAGACTCTCTCTTCGTGCCCACGGGCACAGCCACGGGCTGTGGCGCAGCTTGGTAGCGCACTTGACTGGGGGTCAAGGGGTCGCAGGTTCAAAGCCTGTCAGCCCGACTGATGCGAAATGGGGCCGGATTTATCCGGCCCCATTTCGCATGCTCGGGCAGAGCAAGGTTGCACCTGCGAGCAGGTGGGCCCCCGGCGCGAGGGGCCCCAGTCGCGGCGAAGCCGCGTGTGGGGGAGCACCAGGGACAAATCCCACCCTGCCAGGCGGAACCGGCGCCGAGCCCAGCTCGGAGCGGCGAGCAGTGCTACGAGCCGAGATACTCCCGCATCGTACGAACAGCCTCGACCATCCCGTATCGACCCTCGAGCACCGCTAGCACCTTTTCGCGTGTCAACAGCGGCCCCAACCTCCCCGATCGGTCCACGATCTCATCCACCGCGGCGATGGCCCTACGCGGACTGAGATCGACGGTATTGCGGGCGAATTCTGCAGCCCTCAGAACCTCAATACCTGCTGGCAATAGCTCGGCAGGAAAGTGCCGCAGATTCTCGGTGACGATCACTTCGGCGCCCCCAACGACGGCCGCCGCCACGACGTGCTCGTCATCGGGGTCAGGCAAACCAAATGTCCCGTCGAGACCTTCCCATCCGTGAATGATCGAGTCGGCGAAGTGCTCGCGCATCTGCCCAATCAGAGAGTGAGCACGTCGTTCAGTTTCGCGTTCGTCGACACCGCGCTTATTGAGCTTCAGTGCCTCGTGATACTCAAGCTCGTCAAGAATCGCCTCGCTCCACACGGCTCGGTACGCCCCCTGAATGTGCAGCGAAAGCAAGAAGTCGCGCTGCAGGCTCGGCCACAAGACACTGGTGTCAAGCAACGCAACGAACATCCGCAGAGAATGTCAGATGGCGGCCCGAACCTTCCGTCGTTCTCCCACAACCCGTCGCGCTGCCCGAAGGTCGGCAAGTACTTCCTCAATCGGCGCATCATCGTCAACGTCGACGCGCATCGCTTCGAGCGCGGCGTACTGCTCGGCTTGTCGGGCCTTCTGAAACTGAAGCACGTCGTGCAGTGACAGCCTGCGGTGAGAGTTCACCTTGGTGAACGAGATGCGCCCTTCGTCGAGAAACTTGATGAGCGTTGGGCGGCTGATCCCCAGCAACTCGGCGGCCTGGCTCGTCGTCAACGTCGTCGACCGAGGTGCGATCGTTACTGCCATACCGCGGCTCATCGCGTCGGTCACGTGCACCAAGAGGCGGTACATCTCTTCAGGCAACTCGATCTGCTCGCCTGCATCAGGCCCGGCGAGACGGAATCGACGAGCAACCGCGCCTCGCCCCGCCGCCCCGTGCGCGGCGATGAAGTCATGTACTCGAGCGAGTTGCTCACTGTTCGTGGGCTCGTACGTAGTGCTATCTAGTGTGTTTGCAGACATCACGACAACCTCCTCGTCAAGACGCTATTTTCGCACACTATTCCGTTTATTGCGTTTAGTGCTGAGCCTACGGTAAGGGTCGCCAACGACTTCAAGCCCACATCGTCGCTCAGCACGTCACGGTTCCCATAGAGCCCAGAAAATCTTCGTAACCCTGTCCTCCCACTACCCCCAGCTTCGTCGTACTGGTGTAATCACCATCAACGAAAGGCAGGGCATCCACCGTGCGCTACATGATCGTCATCAACACCAACGCGGCTTCTGAAGCCGCGTGGGTCGGCCCCGAACGCGACGCGCTCTACGCGTCGCACGACGCCATCATCAGCGAGCTCGTGGCGAAGGGCGAGTTCGTCGACTCGAACGAGCTCGACCCCGAGAACGTCACCGTCGTCGGCACCTACCAGGGCAAGCCCGTCGCGACGCGTGGCCCCTTCACCGAGGGCACCGAGTTCATCGGCGGCTACTACATCGTCGATGTCGCGAGCCACGAACGCGCGGTCGAGATCGCCGGGCAGTTCATCGAGGGCAAGTACTCGACCATCGAAGTCCGCAGGCTCATGCACGAAACCGACGCGATGCACGACGCGAACGCGATGCACGACGCAAACGCGATGCACGAAACGGAAGGCAACTAACTCATGCGCTACCTCCTCCTCATCGTGAGCGACCCCGCCGCCCCCGAATACATCCCCGAAGAAGACAACATCGAAGAGTGGGTCGCCGACCTCGAGCGCCGCGGAGCCGCGATCGTCGGCGACCGCCTGCGCCCGCCCTCCGACGCCACGACGGTCACGGAGCGCGACGGAAAGACGATCCTCACCGACGGCCCCTTCGCCGAAACCACCGAGTGGATCGCCGGCTTCGACCTCATCGAGGTCGACAACCTTGACGAGGCGATCGAGCTCGCGGCCGCGCATCCGATGGCCCGCTTCGGCCGCGTCGAGGTGCGCCCGCTGTGGCCGCTCGAACTGGGCAACTAGCCAACCACGCAGCGAAGAAGCCCGGCGACGGATGACCACCCCCCGCACCCCCGCGACCTCAGTGAGCTCCGCGCTTGCTGAGGTCGCGGCATCCGAGCGCCTGCGCATTGTGGCGAGCCTCATTCGCACCACCGCCGACTGGGATCTCGCGGAGGACTGCTTTCACGACGCCGTAACCCGCGCGTTGACGACGTGGCCCGAGCGGGGCATCCCGGATAACCCCGCGGCGTGGCTGACGACGGCCGCGAAGAATCGCGCAATCGACCTGCTGCGCAGCGCGAAAGCCGAACACCGCGCCGCCGAACGCGCGGCCCACGAGCCCGCACTAACAGACGAGGAGGAGGACCAGCCGATGATCGACGACGACCGCCTGCGCCTCATCTTCACGTGCTGCCACCCCGCCCTCTCGCTGGAAAGCCGCGTGGCCCTCACCCTGCGCACCGTGCTCGGCTTGAGCGTCGCCGAAACCGCGCACGTTTTCGTGGTGAGCGAGCAGACCATGCAGAAGCGGCTGGTGCGCACGCGCGCGAAGATTCGTGCGGCGGGCATCCCGTATCGGGTGCCTCCGCCGCACCTGCTGCCCGAGCGCACCGCGGGGGTGCTCGCCG
>JBDKJR010000024.1:0-3101 GCA_039796515.1 Actinomycetota bacterium | reverse complement strand
CGATTTCGCCGGGGTGCACCTCGTGCGCGAAACGCACACCCTCGGCGTCGAAAACATCGAGGATGGGGTTCCAGCGGCGCGCGAAGTCGTCGTAACCCCCCTCGATGACGCTCGCCGGCACGGGCGGAAACATCGCGACGTACGGCCAGATGCTCGAGCCCGTGAAGCCGACGACCGTGTCGACCCCGAGGCGTCGGGCCGCGCGGGCCGCCAGCTTCAGATCTTCCGCCGCGCGCTGTCGCACGCCCTCCGGCTCACCGTCGCCCCACACGCGGCTCGACAGAATCGCCTGGTGCCGAAAGTCGATGGGGTCGTCGCACACCGCTTGCCCGGCGAGGTGGTGAGAGATCGCGTACACCTTCAGGTTGTGGCGCTTCAGAATGTCGAGGCGCCCCTGCAGATAGGCGTCGTCCTCGACCGCGCGCTGCACGTCGAGGTGCTCGCCCGAGCACGCGATCTCGAGGCCGTCGTAGCCCCACTGCTCGGCGAGGGTCGCGACCTCCTCCAGCGTGAGGTCGGCCCACTGGCCGGTGAACAGGGTGACGGGATGCGTGGCCATGATGACTCCTTCGTCGGGGTAGTTCGAGACTAGAGGGCGACCCACTCGCCGCTGCGTGCCGAGGTGAGCACCGCATCCGTAATGCGGGCCGCTCTCACGCCGTCGGCGAAAACGGGAAGGCCATCGGGGGCGGTGCCGCGCACGGCGGCGTAGGTGTCGGCGGCAAAAGCGGTGAACGCGTCTTGATAGCCGAGCGGATGCCCGGGCGGCAGCACCGAGAGGCGCGCGGCATCAGCGTGCAGCTCGTCGGTGTTGCGCAGGTGCAGCTGGCTTGCCGTGCGCATGCCGATCCACAGCTCTTCGGGACGCTCTTGAGCGAACCGCAGCGACTCGCTCGCGCCGTGCAGCTCGAGCACGAGGCCGTTTTTGCGGCCCGGTGCCACTTGCGACACCAGCAGGCTCACGACCGCCCCGGCTGCCGTCTCGGCCAGAACGCCAGCGAGATCTTCCGTCGCAACCGGCCCGGTGGATGACCGCTCGGGGTACACCGTGCGCGTCAGCGCCTGCAGCCGCACCAGGCGGTCGCCCGTCACAAACTCGAGCAGGTCGCACAAGTGCGAACCGATGTCGGCGAACGCCCGCGAGGCCCCACCCGCGTCGGTCGAGACGCGCCAGTTGTCGTCGGCGGCGGCCAGCAACCAGTCTTGCAAGTAAGCGCCCTGCACGCTGAACAGCCGCCCGACCTGCCCGGCAGCAACGCGTGCTCGCGCCTCTCGCACCATCGGGTGAAAACGGTAGACGAACGGCACCGTCGCCACGACCCCCGCCGCTGCGGCTCTCTGCTCGAGGTCGAGAGCATCGGCCACGGTCGTCGCGAGCGGCTTTTCGCACACGACGTGTTTGCCCGCGGCGAGAGCACGCACGGTCAACGCGTGGTGGGTGGCGTTCGGCGTGACGACGTGCACGAGGTCGACGTCTGGGTGGGCGAGCAGGGCATCCACGTCGTCGAAGGCGACCTCGGCGCCGATGCGGCTGGCGGCCGACTGTGACGACTGCGGACTCGAACTCGTGAGCCCAACGATGCGCGCTCCCGCGGCGCGGGCGGCGCGGCTGTGCACGTCGGCCATGAATCCGCCGCCGATGAAGGCGACACCGAGGGGGGCGGTGCTCATGCGAGGCTCCTAAAGGGTCGAAGCGGTCGGGTCCCAGTCTTCGGGGAGAGCGGGCGGAATCGCAATCGTGCTCGCGATCGGCACCGCGGCGCCATCGGTCTCAGCCGACTGCTGAATCGACACCATGAGGTCGAGAACGTGAAACGCGAACTCGCCCGAAGCGCGCTCCGGTCGGCCAGCGCGAATCGCGCGAGCGAGTTCGACAACGCCCGCACCACGCGAGAAGGTCGACCCCGCCGCGGGCACGACCTCCGCCTCAGACTCGTCAAACATGCCGTCGCGCCAGATGCGCAGCTCACCCTCAAAGTTGTTGGGGTCGGGAAGGCACAGGGTGCCCTCGGTACCCGAGATCTCGACGACCCCCACGCGCGCGCGGCTCGACTCGAACGAGAACGTGCTCTGGGCGCTCGTTTCGTTCTCGAAGTCGATGAGTGCGGCGACGTGCGTCGGCACTTCCACCGGAAAGACCGTTCCGGCGCGGGGTCCCGAGCCAATGACGCGGGATGCCCGCGCCCGAGACCCGCGCGCCACGACGTTCGCGGCGGGGCCCATGAGTTGCACGAGCGTCGAGAGGTAATACGGCCCCATGTCGAAGAGCGGCCCGCCCCCGCGGGCATAGAGAAACTCGGGGCTCGGGTGCCACGTTTCGGGACCCGACACCTGAAAGAGCGTGAGCGCCGTGAGCGGCGTGCCAATGGCTCCCGACTCAATGAGGCGACGACCCGTCTGGATGCCCGCCCCGAGCACCGTGTCGGGCGCACACGCAACGCGCAAGCCGAGGCGGTGGGCCTCGTCGAGCAAGGCCTGGCCGCTCACGAGGTCGAGCGCAAAGGGCTTTTCGCTCCACACGTGCTTGCCGGCGGCGAGGGCGTCGAGGGCAACGGGCACGTGGGCGGCGGGAATCGTGAGGTTGACGACGATCTCGATGTCGTCGCGCGCGAGGAGTTCGGCAACCGACCCGCTCGACGGCACGCTGTACTCGGCGGCGCGGGCCGCCGCGCGGTCGGTATCGAGGTCGGCGACCATGAGCACGCGCACGTCTGCGGCCCGCGTGAGGTTCTCGAGGTATTGCTGGCTGATCACTCCGGCGCCGATGACGCCCACGCCCACGGGCCCGCTCACAGCTCAACTCCGAGCGAGCGCACGAAAGCGATGCTCGTCGCGATGCCCTCGAAGAGATCACCCGAATACTCATCGAATTCGATCACCGGCCGCGCATGAGGCGCCGCCGCGAGAATCTCGGCGATCGGCATGGCTCCCTGGCCGGCTGGTTGTTGCAGCGCGGTTTCGCGCGACACGGGCCCGTCTTTGATGTGCAGAGCGACGACGCGCTCGCCGAGTCGGCCGAGAAGCGCAACCGGGTCAACACCGCCGACGGCGCTCCAATAGGTGTCGAGTTCGAGCACGACGGGCGCGTCTCCCAGCTCGTC
>JBDKJR010000023.1:0-12805 GCA_039796515.1 Actinomycetota bacterium | reverse complement strand
GTGCTCACGTCGACGATCGTGACCGAGATCTCGCGGCCGTTGGGGGCCGTGTAGCTCACGGTGTCACCGATCTTCGCGCCCAAGATGGCCTGGCCGAGCGGGCTCGCTTCGCTGTAGACGTCGATGTCGCTGTCGTCGCCGACGATTTCGCGGCTGCCGAGCAAGAATCGCTCGTCGTCGCCGAGAATCGTGGCCGTGACGACCGTGCCGGGCTCGACTACGCCGTGAGCGTCAGGAGCAACGCCGACCGTGGCCGTGCGCAAGAGTTCGGTGAGGGTGCGGATGCGCGCCTCGATCTTGCCTTGCTCGTCTTTCGCGGCGTGGTACCCGCCGTTCTCCTTGAGGTCACCCTCTTCGCGCGCGGCTTCGATGCGCTTGGCGATCTCGGCGCGGCCCGTGGTCGAGAGCGACTCGAGCTCAGCGCTGAGGCGATCATGCGCCTCTTGCGTGAGCCATTGGGTGGTCGGGCCCGTGGTGTCGTTCATGACAGTGCCTCCTGACACAGCAGAACCGGCCCGCGGGCCGGTTCTGTCTCTCGATTGCGGTGATGCTACGGGAGCCAGCACCGGTAGGGCAAACCGGTGACAGCTTGTTCGGCCGTGCGAAGGGTCTCGGTGAACACGCGCGTGCGTTCGTCTGCGGGCGGCAGATCGACCACTTTCCAGCCCACGATGCCGAAGCTGTCGTTGAGCGCTTGGATCGCGCACGAGACCTCTGTGCCGGCAGCCACCGAGACTTCCCAGCGCACGTCGATCGAGGTCTCCGTGACATTCGAATAACCCAGGTCGCGCGTTTCGAGCTCGGCATTGGTGCCCGAGAGTCCGCCCCAGACGACCCATGCCGTGAAGATGATCGAGAAGATGACTCCCGCGATGATCATGAGCGTGCGTGTTCGACGCTCGGCACCCGGGGTGCGTCCGTAGCGCTCATCGAGACGCCGCTGCGGAGTCGACATCGTGCGGCTGGTTCCTCTCTCAGCGCGGCGTGGTCGTGCCGCTCAGGTGCGATCGCTACCCTGGGGCCCAGCGTAGAGCCCTCAGGTGTGGGTTCTCTTAGCTGGCCGCGCCACCCTCAACCGCCCTGGAGCATCCCGTGATCGTCACTACCCTCGCAGCGAGCCTGCTCTCGATGGGCATCGGCCCCAACCCGGTTGAGCCGTCGACGCCGCCCGACTTCGACCCCAACACGGTCACGCCGGGTGTCGCGGGCTTTGTCGCGATTGCGCTCGTGGCGATCGCGACGATCTTCTTGCTCGTCGACATGACGCGCCGCATCCGTCGCGTGCGATACCGCGGTGAGGTGCGCGAGCGCCTCGAGGCCGAGCAAGCGATGGTCGCAGAAGGTGGCCCCGCCGAGCCGGAGCCCAACGAGGCGACCGAGCGATAAGTCGTCAGCCGCCGTACGGCGGGTTGAGCGCGACGAGCAACACGCCCGTCCAGTGGCACAAGAACGCCACGACCGTGAGGGTGTGGAAGATCTCGTGGAAGCCGAATACGCCCGGAATGGGGTTGGGCTTCTTGAGCCCATAGACGACGGCTCCGGCCGTGTAGGCGAGGCCACCGACGATGACGAGCACCATCATCGCGGCGTTTGCGTTGAACAGGTCAACGATGTAGAGCACGGCGGCCCAGCCGAGCATGACGTAGAGCGGCACGTAGGCCCAGCGCGGCGCGTTGATCCAGAAGACGCGGAAGCCGATGCCGATGAGCGCGCCCGTCCAGACGAGCACAAGCAGCAGGTACCCCTTCTCGGGCGGCAGCGCCATGATCGCGAGCGGCGTGTAGGTGCCGGCGATGAGCAAGAAAATGTTGGCGTGGTCGAGTCGCTTGAGCATGACCCGGGCTCGGTCACTCCAGTTGAAGCGGTGGTATGTCGCCGAGATGCCGAAGAGCAGCAGCGACGAGAGCACGAAGACGGCGCTTGACCAGCGGGCCGCGGGGTTCGCGCCGAGAGCGATCAGCACGAGGCCGAGAATGATCGCGGTCGGGAACGTCACGGCGTGAATCCACCCGCGCCACGTGGGCTTGACCTCGAGGGCCCGGAACTCGATCGCTTCGTCGAGCAGCGGAATGTTCACGATGTCGGCTTCGGGTTCGCGATCAACATCGGCCGAGGTGGGCTCGGGTGCGGTGGGGGAGGTCATGTCGCGATGATACGGGAGGGCACACAATCCGGGGTGCGCGTTGGATGCCCGCCACAACATCGGCCCGGTGGACTACCGTTGCTGTGTGCGATCGTCGAGAACTCCCCGGGGTCGCGGCCTGCTGTATCAGCTCTACATGCGCCGCTTGCGTCGGCAGTTGGCCGACGCGACTCACCCGCGCCATGTCGCCATGATTCTCGATGGCAATCGTCGCTGGGCGCGATTGCGCGTCGGGGGGACGACCGCCCACGGCCACCGAGCGGGGGCCGAGAAGATCGTCGAGTTTTTGCGGTGGTGTGACGAGGCCGACATCGGTGTCGTCACGCTCTACTTGCTGTCGACCGACAACCTCACGGGCCGCGACAGTGACGAACTGCGCGAACTCATTCAGATCATTGGCGACCTCGCGAGCGACCTCTCGTCCATTCGAGACTGGCGCGTGCAGCACGTCGGCAGCCGCGAGGGACTGCCCGAAAGCCTGCTCGCCGAGCTCGACGCGGCCGAGGCGCGGGGTGCTGCGGCATCCGGTCTCCACATCAACCTCGCGGTCGGCTACGGCGGTCGTCGCGAAATTGCGGATGCTGTGCGCGCGATCGTGCATCACCACGCGTCGAGCGGCGGCACGCTCGACGGGCTCGCCGAGCTCGTGACCCCCGAGAAGATCGCCGAGCACCTCTACACGGGTGGCCAACCCGACCCGGATCTCGTGATTCGCACCTCGGGTGAGCAGCGCTTGAGCGACTTCATGCTGTGGCAGAGCGCGCACAGCGAGTTCTACTTCGTTGAGGCCTTGGGCCCCGACTTGCGCGAGGTCGACTTCTTGCGTGCCTTGCGTGACTTCTCGCGTCGCCAGCGACGGTTCGGGCAATAGCGGTGGCCGAGCTCGACGACTTCATTGCGGGTTTTGGCGAAGAGCCGGGCTACCTCGACTACGCCCGCCTGTCGCCCATCGGTCAGCACGCCTTGCGCGAAGAGCGCGCGATGGCCGACGTGCTCTCGCACGCCCGCTTCGGCTCGTTCGCGACGCTCGATGACCACGACGTGCGCGTGCGCACCTCGGTGGCCGAACTCGTGCGGCGTCGGCCCGACCAGGTGGTCTTTCAGCCGAGCACGAGCCAAGCGCTCATGCACGTCATGTTTGGCCTCACGGGGGGCGTCGCCGCCTCCTCGGGCGAGTTTCCGTCGGTGGGCTACGCCATGGCGCGCGCGGCTGAGTCGCTCGGGGTGCTCGTTCCGCACACGATCACGCCCGAGCACGAGCGAGTCACGCCCGGGGTTGTGCGTGACCAACTCGCCTCGTCGGTCGTCGCCGTTGTCGTGAGCCTGGTCGATTACGCCACGGGCCAGCTCGCCGACATCGAGGGCATTCGGCAGGTCATCGGCGACCGACTGCTCATCGTCGACGCCATTCAAGGGGCGGGGGTCGTGGATGCTCCCTGGGAGCTCATCGACGTCATCGCTTCGGGCGGCCAAAAGTGGCTGCGCGCGGGCCAGGGAACCGGCTTCCTCGCCCTGAGCGACCGGGCCAGGGAGCAACTCATGCCCGTCTGGTCGGGCTGGAATGCGCACGGCACGCTTGAGCTGCACCACGAGGTGCTCGAGCCCGCATCCGACGCCTCAGCGTTTCGGGTGGGCTACGCCGACACGTTCGCGCAAGCGCGGCTGGCCGGAGCCGTGGATGCCGTTCTGGCCGCGGGGGTGGCGAGCATCCGTTCGCGCATTCTCGACCAGACCGCGCGACTCATCGACATTGCCGACGAGGCGGGCATCGAGGTCGTGTCTCCGCGTGCCGATGATGAACGAGCAGGAATCGTCGTGCTCGAACCGCACGCGGAGTTTGTCGGGGCGCTCGCGGCTGCCCTGCACAACCACGGGGTGTCGGCGACGGTGCGCTCGGGGCGCGTGCGGTTGAGCGCCCACGTCTCGACGGCCGACGAAACCTTTGACATGCTGCGGGCGGCGTTCGCCGAGTTCTCGCGACTCGCCCGGGGATAGGTGTCACGCGGCGTGTGTCGGCTCGGTGAACGCGCGCGTGTCGCTCCCGCTCTCGCGCCCACTCGGGCATAACGTGACGCTCATCAGGCAGCGCGCCTGATCGGGGCGGCCGGAACGATCGTCCTGAGACTCCCGGCCAATCCGAACTCAACAGGTCCGGGGTCGCCCGCGTCCCCGGGGATGGAGCACCGGTGGCCGCTGCGAAGACCTCCCGTCAGAACCCGTCGATCACGCGCGACGAGAGTGAGGTGGCGCAGCGCACGTACGTTCTCGATACGTCGGTGTTGCTGAGTGACCCCACCGCTCTGTTCCGATTTGCGGAGCACGCGGTGGTTCTGCCGGTCGTCGTGATTGCCGAACTCGAAGCGAAGCGCAACGATCCCGAGATTGGCTACTTCGCCCGCAAGGCCCTGCGCAATCTCGACGACTTGCGCGTGCAGCACGAGCGCCTCGACTTTCCGATTTCAGTCGGCGAGGCCGGAGGCTCGCTGCGCGTAGAGCTCAACCACTCGAGCCAGGCGGTGTTGCCGAGCGGCCTGCAACTGAACGACAACGACTCGCGCATTCTCGCGGTGGCCATGAACCTTGCCGCTGAGGGCCTCGACGTCACGGTCGTCTCGAAAGATCTGCCCTTGCGCGTGAAGGCGGCCTCGCTGGGCCTCGCCGCCGAGGAGTATCGCGCCGAGCTCGCCGTCGACAGCGGCTGGACGGGCATGGCGGATGTTCGCCTCTCGAGCGACGAGATGGCCACTCTCTACGACCGCGAGGTGCTGCGCTCGCCCGTCGTGCGCGATCTGCCTATCAATACCTCGCTCGTGATCCACAGTGACCGTGGCTCGGCCCTGGGCCGTGTCGTCGGCGACGACGAGATCGCGCTCGTGCGCGGGGATCGTGACATCTTCGGCTTGCACGGCCGCTCGGCCGAGCAGCGCCTCGCGATCGACCTGCTCATGGACCCTCACGTCGGCATCGTTTCGCTCGGGGGCCGCGCGGGCACGGGTAAGTCGGCTCTCGCACTGTGCGCGGGGCTCGAGGCGGTGCTCGAGCGGCAACAGCAGCGCAAGATCATGGTCTTCCGGCCGCTGTACGCGGTCGGCGGGCAAGAGCTCGGCTACTTGCCGGGTGACGCGAGCGAGAAGATGAACCCGTGGGCGCAAGCGACGTTCGACACGCTCGGCTCGGTCGTCTCGCAGAACGTTCTTGATGAGGTCATCGACCGCGGACTGCTCGAGGTGCTGCCCCTCACCCACATTCGGGGTCGCTCGCTGCACGATGCCTTCGCGATCGTTGACGAGGCTCAGTCGCTCGAGCGCAATGTCTTGCTGACCGTGCTGAGCCGCATCGGCCAGAACTCGAAGGTCGTGCTGACGCACGACGTGGCGCAGCGCGACAACCTGCGCGTTGGCCGTCACGACGGTGTTGCGAGCGTCATCGAGACGCTCAAGGGTCACGCCCTGTTCGGGCACATGACCCTCACGAGGTCTGAGCGCAGTGCGATTGCCGCTCTCGTAACCGAGCTGCTCGAAGGCAACGAGCTGGCTTAACGACGTCGGTGGGGTCGCTCGCGCGACCCCACCACCGTGAACGTTCTAGAGGCCGGGCGCGGTCATCTTCAGCACGTCGAGCGCGGTGTCGAGCTGCTCGAGCGTGACCTCGCCCCGCTCGACGAAGCCCATGTCGATGACGGCCTCACGAATGGTCATTCCCTTCGCGACCGAGTGCTTGGCGATCTTCGCGGCAGCCTCATAGCCGATCACGCGGTTGAGCGGCGTGACGATCGAGGGCGAGCTTTCGGCAAGGGCACGCGCGCGATCGAGGTTCGCCTCGAGGCCGTCAATGGTCTTGTCGGCGAGCACGCGCGTCGAGTTGGCCAACAGGCGAATCGACTCGAGCAGCGAGGTGCCCATGACGGGAATCGCGACGTTGAGTTCGAACGAGCCCGAGGCTCCGGCCCAGGCGATCGTCGCGTCGTTGCCGATGACGCGTGCGCACACCATGAGTACGGCCTCGGGAACGACGGGGTTGACCTTGCCGGGCATGATCGACGAGCCCGGCTGCAGGTCGGGAATGTGCAGCTCGGCGAGGCCCGTGTTCGGGCCCGAGCCCATCCAGCGAATGTCGTTGCAAATCTTGGTGAGTGAGACGGCGAGAACGCGCAGCGCGCCCGAGGCTTCAACGAGTCCGTCGCGCGCACCCTGCGCCTCAAAGTGGTCGAGTGCCTCGGTGATGGGAAGGCCCGTGGTCGTCGCCAGTTCGGCAATGACCTTTTGCGAAAAGCCCAGGGGAGTGTTGATGCCCGTGCCCGTGGCGGTGCCGCCGAGCGGCACTTCGGCAACCCGCTCGATGGTCGACTGCACGCGCGCGATGCCGAGGCGAACCTGGCGGGCGTAGCCGGCGAACTCTTGCCCGAGGGTCACGGGCGTGGCGTCCATGAGGTGGGTGCGGCCCGCCTTGACGGCGGTCTTCCACAGCTCGGCCTTGACCTCGAGCGCGCTCGCGAGGTGCTCGAGGGCGGGGATCAGGTCGCGCAGCAGCGCTGCGGTGACGGCCAAGTGCACCGAGGTCGGAAACACGTCGTTCGACGACTGGGAGGCGTTGACGTGGTCGTTCGGGTGCACGGGCAGGGCATCCGTCGACGCGAGCGTCGCGAGCACTTCGTTCATGTTCATGTTCGACGAGGTGCCCGAGCCGGTCTGGTAGGTGTCGACCGGGAACTGGTCGTGGTGCGCACCGCCGATGATCTGGTCGGCGGCGCCGACGATGGCCTGCGCGAGAGAGGCATCGAGAATGCCCAGTTCCGCGTTGACGATCGCGGCCGCGCGCTTGATCTGTGCGAGGGCGATGATCTGGCCGCTCTCGAGGCCCGAGCCCGAGATGGGAAAGTTCTCGACGGCGCGCTGCGTCTGCGCGCGGTAGAGGGCGCTGCGCGGCACGCGCACCTCGCCCATGGTGTCGTGTTCGATACGGAAGTCGGCGTCAGTGCTCACGAAAATGGTCCTTCGAATCTCACGGGGCGATCGGTGCCCAGGGTCACAGGGAAGTCGAGGTGGCGAGCGGCTGGCTCAGGGCGCTGCGGAGGCGGTCGAGAGCTGGCCGACGACGACATCGGGCACGACTCTTCCTTCACGAAGACGGTAGTTCGCGCCGACAACGGCCAGCGTACCCGCCGCAACCGCATCGCTGATGAGTTCACTCGCCGTCAACAGGGCGGCGACGGTGTCGCGCAAGTGCTCCCGACCCACCTCGAGAGCGTCGATGCTTTCGGCACCGTTCGCGACGGCCGCCCGGCGAACGCGGTCGACGGCGGGCATGATCTGGTCGACGAGCCCCTGAATGTGCACGGGGAGTGGAGTCGCCTCAGGGTCAACCGACGTGATGGCGGCGTCGACAGCCCCGCACTCGTCATGGCCCAGCACGAGAATGAGCGGCACCCGCAGCACAGCCACGGCGTACTCGAGCGAGCCAATGACGCTGTCGCTGATCACCTGACCGGCGTTGCGCACGACAAAGAGGTCGCCGAGACCCTTGTCGAAAATAATCTCAGCAGCGAGGCGCGAATCGCTGCAGCCAAAGAGGGCCGCGTGCGGCGCTTGGTGACTGGCAAGTTCGGCCCGTCGATCGACGTCTTGTCGCGGATGCTGGGGCTCACCCGCCACGAATCGCGCGTTGCCCCGCTGCATCTCGCGCCAGACCTGGTTGGGCGTGCGCTGTGCGGTCGGCATGAGGCTCCTGGGCGGACTCGGGGCGAGAGGTGCCCTACGAGCGTAGTGGCCTAGTCGGTCGGCGGCAGTTCCGCCGCGACCGCTGTGGCGAGTGCCTCGAGGTCGGCGTCGCTCGCCGTGCCGTAGAGCACGACGGTGCTGTCGGGCGTTGCCGTCACGAGGGCGATCTCGCGCAGGCCAACGCCCTCGACGCCGCGGCGGTCGTAGCGCTGCCACTCGACCCCGGCGATGGTCACGGTTTCGCCGGCGCCCGGGTCGCGCAGGGCATCCTGCAACCAACTCTGCTCGTCGGTGAAGCCCTGGAGGAGCGCGAGAAATGTCTTGTCGGCGGTGATGAAACCAATCGCCCACTCGTCGATGCCGCCCGAGCCCGCCAACTCGGCGCGATTGGCGCTCCAGGTGGGCGGAACGACGGGAGCCAGCACTGCGGTTCCGAGGCTCGCTTCGGCTTCAGCGGCCGCCGCGCGGTAATCGACGGGCAGGGGCGTGGGTTCGGGGCGCACGACGACGAGCACGAGAAACAGCACGATCGCGAGCGAGGCGATGAGCGACCCGATGAGGTTGCGCACGGTCTGGTTGGCGCGCCGCTTGCGGCGGGCCTCGGCAATGCGATCGGCCTTTTCTTGCGGGGTCTCAGCCCCGGAGGCGTCGGTCACCCGGCTCACCCTTCTGCGGCGGCCCGCGCGGCGTCGAGGCGCTCTTTCGCCCCGATCAACCACTCTTCGCAGCGGCGGGCCAACGCTTCTCCGCGCTCCCACAGCGCGATCGACTGTTCGAGCGTCGCGCCCCCTTGCTCGAGCTCGGTGACAACGCGCACGAGTTCGTCGCGCGCTTGTTCATAGCTCAAGGCAGCGATCTCGGCGGGGTCTGCGGCAGTCACATCACTCATGCTAGGCGGGCCTTTCTTCAGACTGCGTGGGAGCGGCAGCGTCGACCGATGTCGTCAGGGGGCCATCGGCGGTTGCCGCGAGTCGACCATCGGCGAGCGTGAGCACGAGCGCCGTGCCCACGGCGACCGCGGAGGCGGAGCGCACGACACCTCCCGAGGCGGTCTGCGCGATCGCGTAGCCGCGGTCGAGCGTGCGTTGCGGCGAGAGTGCGCGCAATTGCGTGCGCCGTTCGTCGGTTTCGAGGTGGGCGCGTTCGAGCACCCGGCTCGTCAACTCGACGCCCCGCGCGACCGCGCGCGTGAGCTCGTCGGCGCGCGAGTCGATGATCCAGGCCGACGACGCCAGCGCGGGGCGCGAGCGAATCGCCGCGATGCGGTCAACCTCGGTCGCGATGGCTCCGGTCACGCGCGTGAGCATGCGCGAGCGCACTTGCTGAACGCGCGCGAGTTCGTCACTCACGTCGGGCACGACGCGCTTGGCGGCATCGGTCGGTGTCGACGCCCGCAGGTCGGCGACCTCGTCGAGCAGGGGTCGGTCGTTCTCGTGGCCGATCGCACTCACGAGCGGGGTCTCACACGCCGCGGCCGCGCGCACGAGACTTTCGTCGCTGAATGGGAGCAGGTTCTGAAAGTCACCGCCACCGCGGGCAACGATGATGACGTCGACCTCGGGATCAGCATCCAACTGCCGGATCGCCGCCGTGACCTCGCTGACGGCGCGCTCGCCCTGCACGGCCGCGTGGACGACGCGAAACTGCACCGAGGGCCAGCGCAATTGCGCGTTGCGAATCACGTCTTTCTCGGCGTCGCTGTCTTTGCCCGTCACGAGCCCGATGCACTGTGGCAAGAACGGCAGGGGCTTCTTGCGATCGGGCGCGAAGAGGCCTTCGGCGGCGAGCGTCACGCGCAAGCGCTCGAGTCTCTCGAGCAGGTCGCCGAGGCCGACGCGACGCATCTGCGACACCTGCATCGTGAGGGTGCCACCCTTGACCCACCAATTGGCCTTGACGAGCGCGGTCACGCGATCGCCCTGACCGAGCCCCTCCGGAAGCGTTGCGCGCACCGATGACCAGATGACGAACGAGACGGTCGCATCGACATCGACGTCTTTGAGCTTGCCGTAGACATTGCCGCCCGAGACGCCCCACTGCGCGATCTCGCCTTCGACCCAGACCTGACCGAGGCGGTCGATGTAGTCCTTGATCTTGCTCGAGAGCTGGCCAACGGGCCACGGAGACTCTGCCGTCGACGGGCTCGAGGCGGGAGAGGCCGAGGCGAACGAGGGGGTGTCAGACATCGTTCCCTCCTTGCGTCGATCGGCGGCCTTCGCCAGGGTAGTCGACAGCGCCGATATCGCGGTGCGTGCAGCTCAGGAGCACTATGGTCACGCCCACTCCGCTTTCGATCGACTCGCTCACGAAGGTTTACGGCGAGGTGACGGCCGTGCGCGATGTCTCGTTCGTTGCTCGACCGGGCCGCGTAACAGGATTTCTCGGGCCGAATGGTGCCGGAAAGACCTCGACCCTGCGCATCTTGCTGGGGCTCAATCGGCCCACGGCGGGCTCGGCCCTCATCGACGGTCAGCGCTACCGCGACCTCGACGCGCCCATGCATCGCGTGGGCAGCTCACTCTCGGCTGACGTCTTTCACCCGGGTCGCAGTGGGCGAAACCATCTCGCGACCCTGGCCATCGCGGCGGGAATCAGCCGGGCTCGCGTCGACACCGTGCTCGAGATGGTGGGTCTCGCCGAGGCCGGTCGCCGGGCGGTCGGAGGCTATTCGCTCGGCATGCGGCAGCGCCTCGGACTCGCGAGTGCCCTCTTGGGCGACCCCGATGCGCTCGTGCTCGATGAACCCATCAATGGGCTGGATCCTGACGGCATTCGGTGGATGCGCTCGCTGTTGCGCTCGCTCGCGGCCGAAGGCCGCACCGTGTTGCTCTCGTCACACGTGCTGAGCGAAGTGCAGCAGACGGTTGACGACGTTGTGGTCATCCGTCACGGTCGCGTGGTCTTCGATGGCGAACTGAGCACGCTCGAAGCGCCGACCACGCGCGTGCGCGTTGATGCGGCCGACCGTGCGGCGCTGACGGATGCCCTCACGCGAGCCGGAGCCACCGTCGAGCTCGGCAGCGCGGGCCTCGCGGTGCTCGGGCTCGATGTCGCCCGCACGGGCGAGGTGGCCCGTGACGCGGGCCTCGCCCTCACGCACTTGAGTGACGAGTCTGACGGCCTCGAGTCGGTGTTTCTCGCGCTCACGGCGGATGACGTCGCAGCCAGCCCGCCCCCGGAAGGCGGCTGGGCGCCGCCTTCCGCAGCTGCAGCCGAGGGGAGTGCCGCATGACCGCCCTGCTTCGTGCCACGGCCTCCGAGTTCGCCAAGGTCTTTTCGCTGAAGTCGTGGTGGTTGCTCGGCCTCATCATTGTCGTCTATGTGGGCCTCACGGCCGCCGCGCTCGCGTTCTTCTTCAGCGACATTGGGTCGCAACTCGCGGGTGTCGGCACCGGCGCCCCGGCGCCCGAGCTCGACCCGGTTGTCGCCGCCAACCTCGTCTACAGCAGCGTGACGGCCGTCGGCCTCGTGATTCCGTTGCTGTTTGGTGCCCTGCTCGCGACCACCGAGTGGCGCCACGGCACGTTGACGCCGACGGTGCTTGCTCAACCGCGACGCGGCATCGTGCTCGCGGCAAAGGGAGTCGTCGCCGCCGTCATGGGCGCGGTCTATGGCGTCGTGGGCCTCATCGGTTCGGTCGGCCTCGGCGCCCCCGTGCTCGCCGCGCTCGGCGAGCCGACGGCGCTCGATGAGCCCGAGGTCATCGGCGTGCTGTTGCGCACCCTCTTGGCGACAGCGCTGTGGTCGTTGCTGGGCCTTGGGCTCGGCGCTTTGCTCACGAGCCAGATCGCCGCGATCGTGATCGTGCTCGCCTTCACGCAGTTCGTCGAGCCGATTCTGCGCCTCGTCGCGAGCGTGTGGGAGTGGTCGGCCTCGATCGGACGGTTCTTGCCGGGCTCGGCTACCGACGCGCTCGTTGGCGCGGGCATCCTCAGCTCCCTCAACGCGCTCGATCCGAGCGTGCCCTCGGCGACCGTGGATGCTCTCACCTGGTGGCAGGGCGGCCTCGTTCTCGCGGCGCTCGCCGCCGTGCTCATCGTCGCGGCGTCACTCACGACCATGCGGCGCGACGTCGAGTAGCGGATTCACCCGTTTCGTTCTTCGCAAAGCCCACACTCACCCACCCCTCGTAGACTGTGGCCCGTGAGCACGATCACTAATGGCGCCCTCGGCACGACCCTGACGACTCCCGCTGTTCCGCAGCGGCGTGAACGGCTGCAGCCGGTCGCCGTCGACCGCCCCAAGCGCGTGCTGCTCGCGGCGCCGCGTGGCTATTGCGCGGGCGTTGACCGTGCCGTGATCGCGGTCGAGAAGGCGCTCGAGCAATACGGTGCGCCTGTCTACGTGCGCAAGCAGATCGTGCACAACGTGCACGTCGTGAGCGAGCTCGAGAAGCAGGGCGCGATCTTTGTCGACGAGGTGGGCGAGGTTCCGCCCGGCTCGCACATTGTCTTTTCGGCGCACGGAGTGAGCCCTGCCGTCGTGCAGGGCGCCGCCGATCGCGACTTGCAGGCCATCGACGCGACGTGCCCGCTCGTGACGAAGGTGCACCGCGAGGCGGTGCGATTTGCGAAACAGGACTACCGCATCCTGCTTATCGGTCACGCCGGCCACGAAGAGGTCGAGGGCACGATGGGCCACGCCCCCGAGCGCATGATCCTCATCGGCACGCCCGACGAGGCCGACACGGTCGAGGTGCCCGAGGCTGACGAACTCATTTGGCTGTCGCAAACGACCCTGAGTGTTGACGAGACCATGGAAACCGTGCGGCGACTGCGCGCACGTTTTCCGCACTTGCAAGACCCTCCGAGCGACGACATTTGCTACGCCACGCAAAACCGCCAGGTCGCCATCAAGAAGGTGGCCCCCGAGACTGATCTCGTGATTGTGGTGGGCTCGGCCAACAGCTCGAACAGCGTTCGCCTGGTTGAGGTGGCGCTCGAGT
>JBDKJR010000022.1:0-3663 GCA_039796515.1 Actinomycetota bacterium | reverse complement strand
TCGGCTCGGCGAACTGGGACTCCCGATTCCGCAGTTTGTCGGCCTCGTTGCCCTCGACGAACTCGACGCCGTCGTGTCACAGTGCATCTCGTCGCTCAACCCGCGCCTGCAGGTCGCGCGGCCGGAGGGTGGGTTCACGGTCACCTACTTCGGCACGGTCGGCGACACCTATGACCGCATCAGCTGGGCCGTCGACAGCTGCAACGCCCAATACGCCGTGGCCGATCTGCAGGTCTCCACCGAACCCGGGCCCGTCGAGCAAGCCTGGAGCTATGCAGACCTCACCCAGCGCGTCTTGCCGTGTCTGCGCAGTATTGGTGTGCCCGTGCCCTCCCCGCCAGCTGAGGCCGACTTTGCCCGCGGGTTGGGCACCGCATCCGTCTTCGACCCTCTCTCGCTCATTGCCGATGACCTCGCGGCTCTCGAACGCGCCGAGGCCCTGTGCCCGCCGACCGCCACGGTCATGCAGGCGCACCTCGATGGCATCGAGGTATCCGACCTCGCATCGGAGCCAGGATCATGACGGCGCCCGCATCGCCGCGCCCCGAGGTGGTCGTGCGGGCCCGCGCCGGGCGATGGATGCACGGCCTCGTCGTCTCGGCAGCGCTCGTCGTGGCGGGCTCGGGTGCGCTGCTCGCCGAGGGGGTCGCGGCGGGCATCCCGACCATCGTCGTGAGTGGACTCGTGCTCGCCTCGTTCGCCGTGCTCGTCGTGAGCCTCGCGACCATCACGCTGCGGTGGCGCACGTCGGTGCGCTGCGACGGATTCGCGCTCGTGGTGCGCGACCCCCTTGGCGCGCGCGTCATCCCCGTGCACGAGGGGCTGGCCTTGGCCGCTGGCTCGATGCGCGCAACCGACCCGTTAACTGGGTTCTCGACAACGGTCGGTTGAGCGTCGCACTCAGCCCCGACCTTGATCCCGTGCGACTCGAGGCCTTCGCGCACCTCGTGGGCCTGCCGGTGGTCGATCGTGATGACGCGCCGCGCGAGGGTGGGCACTAGGTCGCGTCACCCCGGCCTGGTACCCTGACTACGGCGCGTTTCCTCGCGCCATTCAAGTGAATACCGCACGGAGCAGGCCGGCTCGAAGCTGGTCACCGGTGGTGATCTCCCGAATCGATGCGTTCGCGTCATTGATGCGGTGGATGTCTACTGTTGGCCAGAGCAGACCCGGCGGCATTTCGCCGACGTCCCTTCCTGCCCGCTCCTGCCTCGCGCTGCGCTGAGCATCGATTGACGATGCCCGGCGCTCCGACGTGGAAACACAGACGTGTAAGGAGACAGACCTCAATGGAAGGTCCTGAAATCAAGTTTGCCGAGACGGTTCTCGACAACGGCAGCTACGGCAAGCGCACCATCCGATTCGAGACCGGCCGTCTCGCCCAGCAGGCGCAGGGCGCCGTTGCTGCGTACCTTGACGAAGAAACGATGCTGCTGAGCGCGACGAGCGCCGGCAAGCACCCCCGTGAGGGCTTCGACTTCTTCCCCCTGACGGTCGACGTTGAAGAGCGTTCGTACGCCGCGGGCAAGATTCCCGGCTCGTTCTTCCGTCGCGAGGGTCGCCCCTCGACCGAGGCGATTCTTGTCTGCCGCCTCATCGACCGCCCGCTGCGCCCCTCGTTCGTTGAGGGTCTTCGCAACGAGGTGCAAATCGTCATCACGGTGCTGAGCATCGCGCCCGACGAGTTCTACGACGCTCTCGCGATCAACGCGGCGAGCGCCTCGACCCAGATCTCGGGTCTTCCGTTCAGTGGCCCCATCGCCGGTGTGCGCCTCGCGCTCATGCCAAAGAGCGACGGAACCGGCCAGTGGGTCGCGTTCCCCAAGCACAGCCAGTTGGCTGAGGCCGTATTTGACCTCACGGTTGCCGGTCGCATCGTGACCAAGGCCGATGGCACCGAAGACGTCGCGATCATGATGGTTGAGGCCGAAGCCACCGAGACGAGCTGGAACCTCATCCAGGGCGGCGCCATCAAGCCGAGCGAAGCTGTCGTGGCCGAGGGCCTTGAGGCGGCGAAGCCGTTCCTTGCTCAGCTCGTCAAGGCGCAGCAAGAACTCGCGGCGCAGAGCGCCAAAGAGGTGCAGGACTACCCGGTCTTCGTCACTTACAGCGCCGAGCTCTACGCGGCCGTCGACGCTATTGCGCACGACGAGCTGGCCCGGGTCTACCAGATTGCCGACAAGGTCGAGCGTCAGACCGCTGACGACGCTCTCAAGGCGACGACGAAAGAGGCCATCACGGCGAAGGTTGCGGCGGGCGAACTGCCCGACGAGGCCTTGGCTCAGTTCGGTGCGGCCTACAAGTCGGTGTCGAAGACGATCATGCGTCAGCGCGTGCTGACGGAGGGCATCCGCATCGACGGTCGTGGCCTCGCTGACATTCGTGCGCTCGACGCCGAAGTTCAGGTCATTCCGCGCGTGCACGGCTCGGCGATCTTCCAGCGTGGTGAGACGCAGATTCTCGGCATCACGACGCTCAACATGCTCAAGATGGAGCAGCAGATCGACTCGCTGAACCCCGTCACGAGCAAGCGTTACCTGCACCACTACAACTTCCCGCCCTACTCGACCGGTGAGACCGGCCGCGTGGGTAGCCCGAAGCGTCGCGAGATCGGGCACGGCTTCCTTGCCGAGCGCGCCCTCGTTCCGGTGCTGCCGAGCCGCGAAGAGTTCCCCTACGCGATCCGTCAGGTCTCTGAGGCCCTGAGCTCGAACGGCTCGACCTCGATGGGCTCGGTGTGTGCGTCGACCCTCTCGCTGCTCAACGCCGGTGTGCCGCTCAAGGCGCCCGTCGCGGGCATCGCGATGGGCCTCATTAGCGACGAGGTGGATGGTGAGACCCGCTACGCGGCCCTCACCGACATCCTCGGCGCCGAAGATGCCCTCGGCGACATGGACTTCAAGGTCGCCGGCACGAGCGAGTTCGTCACGGCCATTCAGCTCGACACGAAGCTCGACGGCATCCCGTCGTCGGTGCTGCACCAGGCGCTCGGCCAGGCCAAGGATGCTCGCATGGCCATTCTCGCGGTCATGAACCAGGCGATCGATGGCCCCGACGAGATGGCCCCCACGGCGCCGCGCGTCATTAGCGTGCAGATTCCTGTCGACAAGATTGGCGAGCTGATCGGCCCGAAGGGCAAGACGATCAACGCCATTCAAGACGAGACCGGTGCGCAGATCTCGATCGAAGAAGACGGCACCGTCTACATCGGCGCGGTTGATGGCGCTTCGGCCGAGGCGGCTCGCCTGCAGGTCAACGCGATCGCCAACCCGATCAACCCGGAGGTGGGTGAGCAGTACCTCGGTACGGTCGTGAAGCTCGCGGCCTTCGGCGCGTTCGTCTCGCTCATGCCCGGTAAAGACGGCCTGCTGCACATCTCTGAGGTGCGCAAGCTCGCCGGTGGCAAGCGCGTTGACAACGTCGAAGACGTGCTCTCGGTGGGTCAGAAGATCCTCGTTGAGATCACGAAGACCGACGACCGCGGCAAGCTCTCGCTGTCGCCCGTGCTCGCCGATGGCGAGGGTGGCGACGCCGCGGCCGAAGCCGAAGACGCCTGATTTTCGGGTACTGACGCACCACGAACGGATGCCCGTCCTCCTCACGGAGGGCGGGCATCCGTCGTTTTTCGCGGGTTTTCGGCGAAATCGAGCCGTTCGCCCGTGA
>JBDKJR010000021.1:0-3142 GCA_039796515.1 Actinomycetota bacterium | reverse complement strand
CATCGAGAGCCGCGCGAACGGCCGGATCAAGCGCGGCTTCTGCAGCACGCAACTGCTCGGGCGTTACCCGCACCGCGGCTGGTCGCACGCGATCGAAGCGTTCGGCCTGGTCAAGGAGCGCCGCGCTGCCACGGTCGCGAACATCCGCAATGAGGGCGTCGACGGCGTCGACGGCGGAGCCCACGTCGCTCGTGGCACGCGGTACGAGGGCCAGCAGGTCTGCGGTCGACAGGGTGCGGCCGCGCAAATCGAGAGTTCGCATCATGACGCGTTCAGCCTAATCGCGGCACGCCTCGGGAATACCCGAGCGTGGATGCGGTTGCATAGACCGTGATGACCACAGCACCTGACGCCACCGGATTCGACGCCTTCGCTCAAGCATTCCGCCGCCACGCGGCCGGAGTCGCCGTCATCACCGCGCTCACGCCCGAGGGAACCCCCGTGGGCTTCACGGCGACGTCGCTCGCGTCGCTCGCCGCAGAGCCTCCCCTGGCCACCTTCAACATGGCCCGCACGGCGAGCTCGTGGCCCGCAATCGAGCACACCGAGCGCGTGGCCATTCACATGCTCGGTCAAGAAGACTTCGACGTCGCGAAGATCATGGCAGGCGACAACGCACGCCGCTTCGACGGAGACCACTGGGAGCCGGGACCGCACGGTCTTCCGATTCTCAAGAACGTCACCGCGTGGATGGTCGGCACGATTGTTGCCCGTACCTTCGTCGCCAACAACGCCATGGTCGCCGTGCAGATTGACGAGGGCGCGCTCGGAGAGCCCGACGAACCCCTGCTCTACCACGAGCGGGCGTTCCGCGCTCTCGGCGCCGAGCTGTAGCGCGGCTTACGACAGCGAGCGGGGCCCGAGCAGGCTCTTGACCTCGCCGAAGAATCCCGCCGAAGGCTCAACCCGGTGGGGTAGCTCAAAGACGCGCGCCGAGTCGTCGCGCACGAGCCTCAAGCGCACCTCGGTCGAGCCACGGTGGCGGCTGAGCACCGCGCCGAGCTCACTGACGACGTCGACGGTCGCGCGTTGTTCGCGAACCGTGAGCGTGAGTGGGCCGGTCTCGGCGCTCACCCCGAGCTCGGGCTGCTGCAACACCATCGCCTGCAGCGTGATGCCATCGTCGCGGTGGTTCACGCGGCCGCGCACCACCACGATGCTGTCGGCCGCAAGCTTCGACCCGAACTCGAGGTAGCTCTTGCCGAGAAACATGATGCTGATCTCGCCGCCGAAATCTTCGAGCGTGATCATCCCGTAGGGGTTGCCCGACTGGCGCGCCACCCGGTGTTGCACGCTCGTGATGAGTCCGGCCACTGTGACCTGTTCGCCGTCGGCGGGCGGATTGTCGTTGAGCTCGGCAATGCTCGTGCCCGCGTGCTGGGCGAGTGCCCGCTCAAGACCCGCGAGAGGGTGGTCAGAGACATACAGGCCGAGCATTTCGCGCTCAAAGGCGAGCTTGTCTTTCTTCGCCCACTCGGGCCGATCGGGCACCTGATCAGCACTGTTCTCGGCGTCATCGAAGAGGCTGTCGAAGTCGAAGCCGACGTCGCCCACTTCTTCGGCGCGTTTTTCTTTCACGGCAGCCTCAACCGCACTCTCGTGAATCTCCATGAGCGCGCGCCGGGTGTCTCCGAGCGAATCAAAGGCGCCCGCCTTGATGAGCGATTCGATCGCACGCTTATTGGCGACGGGAGACGGCACTTTCTTGAGAAAGTCGTAGAAGCCTGTGAAGCGCCCCTTCTCGTCGCGTGCGGCGCGAATGTGGTCGACCACGGCAAAGCCCACATTGCGCACGGCCCCAAGTCCGAATCGAATGTCGTCGCCGACGGCGGCGAAGAAGCCGATCGACTCATTGACGTCGGGCGGCAAGACGGTGATTCCCATGCGGCGGCACTCGTTGAGATAGACCGCCATCTTGTCTTTCGAGTCGCCCACACTCGTCAAGAGAGCGGCCATGTACTCGGCCGGGTAGTGCGCCTTCAGATAGGCCGTCCAGTAGGAGACAACACCATAGGCCGCCGAGTGCGCCTTGTTGAAGGCGTAGTCGGAGAAGGGCACCAAGATGTCCCACAGCGTCTTGACGGCGGCCTCGGAATAGCCGTTCGCCACCATGCCCGCTCGGAAGTTCTCGTATTGCTTGTCGAGTTCTTCTTTCTTCTTCTTGCCCATGGCGCGGCGCAAGAGGTCAGCCTGCGCGAGCGTGTAGCCGGCAAGCTTCTGCGCGATCTCCATGACCTGCTCTTGGTACACGATGAGTCCGTAGGTGCCACCGAGCACCTCTTCGAGTGGTTCAGCAAGCTCGGGATGAATCGGCGTGATTTTCTGCCGACCGTTCTTGCGCAGTGCGTAGTTCGTGTGCGAATCGGCGCCCATCGGGCCCGGCCGATAGAGCGCGAGAACGGCCGAGATGTCTTCGAAGTTGTCGGGCTTCATCATGCGCAAGAGCGAGCGCATAGGGCCGCCATCGAGCTGGAAGACGCCGAGAGTGTCTCCGCGAGCGAGCAACTCATAGGCAGCAGGGTCGTCGAGCGTGAGGTCTTCGAGCACGAGGCGAACGCCGCGGTTGGCCTCGATATTGTCGAGCGCGTCGTCGATGATCGTGAGGTTGCGAAGCCCAAGGAAGTCCATCTTGACGAGGCCCAGGGCTTCGGAGGCCGGAAAGTCGAACTGCGTGACGATCTGGCCGTCTTGCTCCCGTTTCATGATCGGAATGATGTCGATGAGCGGTTCGCTCGACATGATCACACCGGCCGCGTGCACGCCCCACTGACGCTTGAGGTTCTCGAGCCCGAGGGCGGTGTCGAACACCGTGCGCGCCTCGGCGTCGACCTCGATGAGGGCTCGGAAGTCGGCTGCCTCTTTGTAGCGCTCGTGCGTCTTGTCGAGGATGCCCGCGAGCGGCATATCTTTGCCCATGATGGCGGGCGGCATCGCCTTGGTGAGCTTCTCGCCCATGCCGAACGGGAACCCGAGCACGCGCGAACTGTCTTTGAGGGCTTGCTTGGCCTTGATCGTGCCGTAGGTGACGATTTGCGCGACGCGCTCGTCGCCGTATTTCTCGGTCACGTATCGAATGACCTCGCCACGGCGACGGTCGTCGAAGTCGACGTCGAAGTCGGGCATTGAAACGCGGTCGGGGTTC
>JBDKJR010000020.1:0-3036 GCA_039796515.1 Actinomycetota bacterium | reverse complement strand
ACAACCCCGTGACGGGCGGAACCTCCCGCAACGGCGTGTATGTCGCGGTTCTTTCGAACTAGAAGACTTTTCCGGGGTTCAGAATGCCACGCGGGTCAAACACGGCCTTGATCTGGCGCTGCAGGGCAACCTGATCGTCACCGAGTTCATGGGCGAGCCAGCGCCGCTTGAGGGTGCCAATGCCGTGCTCGCCCGTGAGCGTGCCGCCCAGCGCGAGCGCCGCCTCGAAAAGCTCACCCGCGGCGGCCCACACCGCTTCGGGCACCTCGTCACCGGAGTAGACGAGGTTCGGGTGCAGATTGCCGTCACCCGCGTGCGCGACGGTCGGAATGGGGATGTCATACCGATCGCCGATCTGCCGGATCGCCGCGAACATCTCGGGAAGGCGTGAGCGGGGCACCGCAATGTCTTCGATGAGCACCTGACCCAGGGCCGCCATGGCCGGGTGCATCGCGCGTCGCACGGCGAGCATCCGTTCGCCCTCGACAGCATCGGTCGTCATGCTCGCGGTTCCGCCGAGCTCGGTAATGATCGCGAGGGCCGCGCGCGCCTCGGCCTCGGCCGAATCGCCGTCGGTCTGCACGAGCAAGTGCGCGCTCTCGGCCTCGCGAGGCGGCAGGCCCAGATGGTCGAGGATGCTCGCGAGCGCCAGCGGATCCACCAGCTCCATCGCCGCGGGCCGTAGTCGCGCCGCCGTGATCGCCGCCGAGGCTTCGGCCGCCTGCTCAATCGTCGCGAAGTACGCGCCGATCGTCGCGACCGGGCCGGTGGGGATCGGCGTGAGCTTGAGCGTCGCGCCGACGATGACTCCGAGGGTGCCTTCGGAGCCGATCATGAGCGCGGTGAGGTCGAGACCTGTGACGCCCTTGACGGTGCGGTGGCCCAGCCGCAGCAGTGAACCGTCAGCGAGCACGACGTCGAGCCCGAGCACGGCTTCGCGCGTGACGCCGTACTTGGCACACAACAGGCCGCCCGCATTGGTCGCGATGTTGCCGCCGACGGTCGAGATCTCACGGCTGGCCGGGTCGGGTGCCCACCGCAGGCCGCGTGGCTCGAGCAGTCGGTTGAGCTCCGCGTTGACGATGCCGGGCTCGACCACGGCGAGTTGGTCGGCCTCGTTGATCTCGAGCACGCGGGTCATGGCAGCGGTCGAGACGACGATCTCGCCCGCGCTCGCCATGGCGCCGCCCGTCAGACCCGAGCCGGCCCCGCGGGGCACGACCGCAACGCGGTGCTCGTGGGCGATGCGCAGAGCGGCCTGCACGTGCTCGACCGTGCGAGCGGTGATGACAGCGAGGGGCGCCGCGGCGGTGCGCTGCCCCGACTTGTCGCCTCGGGCTGCAGCCAACGCCTCGGCGTCGGTCGTCACGGCATCGCCGAGAGCCTCCCGCAGCAGGGCAACAACGTCGGTCACAGTTGGCTCGCGGGCTCCATCAATGTGGTCAGGAAGAGAGCGCGGTATAGCTCGGGGTCAACGTCGGTCACGACGGTGGCGAGCGGCACCTCACGCGTCGGAGAGATGTCGGCACCCACCATCGTTCGCAAGTCGACGACCGTTTGGCCGCGCGTCGAGCCGGGCGCGAGCGCCACCTCGACGGGGGCCACACGCGTCACGAGGGGAGTGGGGTCGATCGCGGCACACACGGCGCCGGCATCACCGATCGCCACGCGGTCATCGGCCACGCGCTCTTCCGTGGCATCGATGCCGATGAGGTGGGTGAGCAACTGGCCGGCGAGGCGCGCACCCGAGTCGGCCGAGGCCGCGAGCTCGGCCGCGTCGGCGTGCGAAACCGCCACTTTGTAGAACGGCTCGAGGCCATACATGAGCACGTCAAGCCCCGCGCTCAACACGATCGCCGCTGCCTCGGGGTCGTGCCAGACGTTGAACTCCGCTGCCGCGGTCGCGTTGCCCGTGCCGACCGCGCCGCCCATCATGACCACGCGCTCAATGCGTCGCAGAACCTCGGGGTGCATGCGCATCAGCAAGGCGATGTTCGTGAGCGGGGCGAGGCTAATGATCGTCAGCGGCTCTTCTGACTCCGCGAGCGTGCGACGCAGCAACTCGACCGCGTGCACGGGCTCGGGCGTGCGGGCCGAGTCGGGGAGTCCGAGGTCGGCGAGGCCGTCGGCTCCATGGATGGAGGCAGCGTGCTGCGGCGACTCGAGCAGGGGGCGGTGTGCCCCGGCGGCAACCGGGATGCTCGGGGCGCCGGCCGCATCCAGCACCCTCAGCGTGTTCGTCACGACCTGAGCGAGCGGGGCATTGCCGCCCGTGCAGGTGATGGCGCGCACGTCGAGGCCGGGATGCCGCACGGCGAGCAGAATCGCCAGAGCGTCATCGACTCCCGTGTCGACGTCGAGAATGACGGCCCGCTCGGCGCTCATCGGTTGCGCGTCCGGTCAGTGAGCCAAAAGAGCCCCGCGATCATGAGCAGGGTCGCAGCGACGAGGAGGCCCGTCGTCGGCGAGGTCTCGATGTACCTCGACACGGCGCCGGGTGGAGACGGCGGTCCCGCGAGCGCGACGCGAAGGGCGCCGATCGCGATCCCCACTCCAACGACGGCAAACCCGAGCCCTACACCCGTGATCGTGATGCCGGCCTCCGTGCCGCGCGCGAGACGGCGCACGCGCGTGCGCGTGAAGAAAATCGCGGCCCCGACGACGACGAGAAAACCGAGTGTGAACGGCTCGAGAAGCGCAACAACGATCGACTGGCTCAGCAGGGTGAGACGCACGATGATCGAGACGATCACGGCGACGACGGCAGCAAGCATGACCCAGCGAAAACGTTGGTCAATCGACTGCCACCGCAGCGCCGAGAGCAACACCGCGGCAGCCGCGAACCAGAGCACCGGCGCGACATCGATGTAGAGCAGCATGAGTTCGCCGGGGCGGGCGAACACGGTATCGCCGACGCCCAGTTGAAACGCGAGCCCCATGAGCGCGAGCGACACGAGAGCACTGAGCAGCAGCACGCGCGCCACCGAGCCCGAACGGGTCGGCATGCCGCCGACGGGAATGCTGGGCGGGGGCGCG
>JBDKJR010000019.1:0-4748 GCA_039796515.1 Actinomycetota bacterium | reverse complement strand
CAGAGGCCGAGCATGCGCCTTAGAGCGTTCGGTCAGACGGCGAGCATCCGGCGCAGGGCGTCGACCTGGCGCTGAATGAAGTCGATCGAGACGGCGGCTGTCGGCTCGGAGGCGTCGAAGCCGTGGTACGCGCCCTCGATGACGTGCAGATCGGTGGGCACGCCCGCCTCGGTGAGGCGACGCGCATACTCGACGTCTTCGGCGTGGAAGAGGTCGAGGGTTCCGACGCCGATCCAGGTGGGGGGCAGGCCCGAGAGGTCGGTGCGGCGGGCCGGCACAGCGAGAGCCAGCTCGTCGGCGTCGAGGGGTGAGGCGGCGGCAGCCGGGCTCGCGGCGTCGGCAGAGCTGGCGGGGCCGGCCGCGTCGGCGCGACGGGCAAGCGCCCCGCCCGCGCCGAGATACATGCCCCAGCCCAGGCGATTGCTGGGGCCGTTCCAGAGGCGGAGCATGCGCGGGTGGGCGGCCGCGGATTCGTCGGTGCGGTCATCCAGCATCGGATACGACAGCACCTGCCCCGCCAACGCGAACTCGCCGCGGTCGCGGGCGCGCAAGGCGAGGGATGCCGCGAGCCCGCCTCCAGCGCTCAGGCCGATGACGGCGATGCGCGCGGGGTCGACGTCGGGCTGTGCGGCGAGCCACTGCAGGGCGGCGTAGCAGTCGTCGAGGGGCGCGGGGTAGGGGTGCTCGGGCGGGAGGCGGTAGCCAACACTCGCCGCGACCGCTCCGAGCTCGTCGGCCATGCGGCGACACAGTGGGTCGCCTTGCACGGCTGAGCCGATGATGAGGCCTCCGCCGTGGAGGTACAGGATGCCCGGGCGACGTGCGCCCGCATCCGTCGCCGTGGCATCCGCCGGCCGGTGCACCCGCACCGACGCACCATTGCCCAGGTCGACGAGCTCGCCGCCCTTGGGCGCGCGCCCGCGGCCGATGCGGGTCAGTGCGCGCAGCAGGCGGCGGTTGCCTCGCGTGGCCGAGGTGGGCGGCATGAACCGCGCTCGCGTGAGGTCGGAGTGGAAGGCGGGCGAGTCGTCGTTGACCATGTGCTGACTCTAGGTTGCGCACCGGCAATATGCATGGGGAAAGTGGGCGAAAGCACGCGGCCCTGTGGGGCTAGCCTGCGTAGCATTCGATCACGGATGCCGGTCAGCACTCTGGCGGAGGTCACACATGGGCGCACAGGTTCCATCAGGCAGTGCACGCGAAAGGGTTCTGCCGTTCCGCGTTCTCTTCGCAGCAGTGGTCGCCGTCGCGTTGAGCGCAGGTACCCTCGCCCCCGCGCATGGAGCGGCGAACGAGATTCCCCCGGATGTGCGTGCGGCGTTCTCCGACGATGCGCTCGAGGCCCTGCAGAAGTCGGACGAATCGAGCGTCACCGTTGATCAGGGAGACGCTCCCGACTTCTCGACGGCAACGTCTTTTGGGGTTCCTCGACAGGTCTCCCTGTGGAGCACGGACCTCATTCTCGGTAAGCCATCAGATCAACCGACAACTGCTCTCAACGAGTGCATTGCGCCGATTCTCGGGCCGGCCGGTGAGCCGCTGGGAACCTACCGCGTGTGGAGGCCGTCGTCAGACAGCAGGGCAGAGCTCGCCGGCTACAACAACGACATCGAGTTGGCTACGGCGTTGCTGAAGCTCGACAAAGAGACGATTCTGGTCTCTGATCCCACGATCGAAGCGTGGTACTCGATGCGCGATGGATCAGTCACAGCGGTCAATCAGTCGGCAGCTCGAGAGGTGCCCTACCCGACGGCCATCGACGAGGTCGCGGGCCTGATCGCCGAGCGGTATGGAGCAGCGATCTCGGATTCTGAAGAGGTGGGCGAGGGCGCTGCTGGTGGAATGACGGTGGTCGACCGGCGCCCTTGGTACTACGGAATGGATCCGTGGATTCTTGGTGCGGGAGCAATTCTCCTTCTCGTTGCTGCGCTGGGAGGAATCTGGTGGGCGCGCTCGCGGCGGCGAATCGACGACCCTGCGCCACTACCCTGACCTCATGTCGGTGAGCCGCTTCGAGTGCCCGTTGACGGGAGGGCATCCGAACTCGCTCGGCAACACCGTGAGCGTCGTCGACGAAGTGCTCGCCGATCGGGCGCTGCTGCCCGAGCTCGTGGCCTGTTATCGCAGCGAGGATGCCGTGGTGCGGCTGCGCGTCTCGAGCGCGGTGAAGCTCGTGGCGCAGCAGCGGCCCGAGTGGGTCGCCGCCCACCTCGACGACTTGCTCGGGTGGGTCGCGCAGATCGACCAGGCCTCGACCAAGTGGACCCTCGCGACCGTCTTCGTGCTACTCGACGCCCACATGACCCCACCGCAGCGCGACGCGGCCCTCGCCCTCATGCAGGCGAACCTGCACTACCCCGACTGGATCGTGCAGAACACCACCGCCGAATCGCTCGCCCACTTCGCCCGGCAGCGGCCCGAGCTGGCCGCGTGGCTCGTGCCCGAGCTGCAGACCCTCACGACCAGCCCGTGGCGATCGGTACGCGGTCGCGCGGCAAAGTTGCTCGCGTCGCTGGGCGCCCTCTAGCCACACCCCGGCGAATACACTGGATGCACCGCCTCTGTAGCTCAATGGAAGAGCAGTTCCGTCCTAAGGAAAGGGTTGGGGGTTCGAGTCCCTCCAGGGGCACCGTGATCTGCGACGCATCTCGAGAAGGGTTTTGCCCGTGGACATCCAGTTCGATCCCGAAGCCGATGCGGCGTACATCACCTTGCGGGGGAAAGACAGCACGTACTCCCACATGGTCGCTCTCGATCCGGAGTCCGCGGGCGGAATGATCAACTTTGATTTCGATACCGATGGGTTCCTGATGGGCGTTGAGATACTTGGCGCGCACTCTTGCTGCATCCAGATGTGCTGCGAGCCAGCGGACGCTCTAGAGCTTCGTCAGACCACCAGCAATCCACGTAGGCCCTGATGGCCAGGGAGGAAGCAGGTTATGTGTCCGCGAACGGCGTGAATCATCTCTCCCTCCCCGTCTCTTGCGACATTGAGTGGCTCAAGGGGGACACCTACGAGGACCAGGCTCGATTCGCCTGCATGGTGGCCTTCTTGGAGCCCGTCTTCGGCGGCACCAATCTCGGTGAACGGTCTCCGCAGACGGCGGTGTTTGAACAAGACACGGAGACCGCGCTGTGGCGACTCGACTTCCTTAATCGTGAGTTCGCGGCACCGTGGCTCAAAGAAGGCGCCCAGCTCGCAATCTTTTTGGGATCGAAGTGTCGTGGTGTCGCCACCCTGCGGTCGGCGACTTCGCCATGACACCAGAACAGATCGAACTCATCCGCAGGGTGACCGGGCTACCGAACGTCAACCCGATCTCACACTCTGAGTTTCTTCGCGCAATGGGAGCTCCTGACGGCGTCGAGCTGGGAATCTCATTGTTGGCCACTGCGATTGCGCGACAAGACCCACATGCCGTGGAGTATTCCCTCTTGGTTTGTCACGTCTTCGGATTCACGGAGGCGCACCTGCCGCTACTTCACGAACTCGCGACATCTGATTGGCACTTCGATCACGAAGACGTCGCTTGGGAACTCGATCAGATTGGTTCTGATGAGTCAATTCCGTACCTAAAGCACCTCGCGAAATGGGTGCCAGAGCATCTTCTGTGGGATGACGCGCGAGCCCTCTCGACCAAAGCCGTGTGGGGAATCGGCAAGATGGGCTCCCCTTCCGCGTACGCCGCGCTTTTCGAGTTGGCGGAGAGCGACGACCCGCACGTCATTAAGGCGGCGAAGTTTCAGCTAGAGCGACTCGGCCTTGTCGACAGCGGCAAGATGAAGGAAGAACAAAAGATTCTGATCCTGGAAGCGCTTGGACTAGTGAAAGGCGAAGGCAATTCCCATGCGCACTTTCTCGAGGCGATGGGTGCCAAGAGTGGTTTCGACTTGGGCCTTTCGTTGCTAATGCAAGCAGCCGAACGGCAAGACGAGAGCGCTGTGCTCTTTTCATTGGCAGTTTGCAAACTCTTTGGGTACGGGCCAGAGCATCTGCCACTGCTTCATGAACTCTCGACCGCGGACTGGCACGTCGAGCACGAAGAAGTCGCTAGTGCACTGGGCCTAATCGGGTCTGACTCATCTATCCCGTACCTGAAGCTGCTCGCAGAGTGGGTTCCTGGCGATGTCTCGCGGGATCACGCTCGAACCCTCGCCTCGAAAGCACTGTGGAGCATTGGCAACATGGGCACACCTGCTGCGCACGCCGCGCTCGTGGACTTGGCACAGAGTAACGACCCGCACGTTGTTCGGGCAGCGAACGTTGAGATACAACGGCTTGGACTCGCGACTTAGCTTGCGCCGATCGTCGACCTGGGAGCCTCGCTCGAGGGGTAGGACTGTTCGACGGGGAGGTCTCGAAAGTCCGGATCTCGTGCCAGCGCGCGCCGGAGCTTACGCACCCTTGGCGTGATGTCTGCGATGCCGAAGATCGACGAAGCGGCGAAAAGGCGCGTGGCCTCTCCGGCGAGACCGAATAGCGATGAATGGTGAGCAAGCGCCGTGGAGTGTATGTCTCGTTCTGGGTCCTATTGCACGCGCGCAGCTGTCGCGTCTCTTCGGCCTTCCACTTGCTTTCGTCGACGTCCACCGTCGGGTCGAAACGTCGTCGGGCGCGTGTTGCCCAGGGCAGATGCTGTGTCCATGGCGAAAGGCATGGCGCGCAACTACTCTGAACCCATGCCGAAACGTCGTGGGTCGAGTGGGTCGCTGTTGAGCATCCGTTCGCGCAATTCGTTCTTGTCGGT
>JBDKJR010000018.1:0-2771 GCA_039796515.1 Actinomycetota bacterium | reverse complement strand
CCATTGGCTTGATCGGCACGGGCCTCTCGGCTCTCATCGCCGGAGTTCTGCTGCTGGTGTTCGGCCGCCGTCGCCGTCGCGAAGGGGCCACGGCCGCCGCGTAGTCGCCGATTGGGCCTGACGCCCCCCTGCACAACGATCGCCTTCGGGCGAGGTTGGCAGGGGGGCGTTGCGCGTTTGACGGCGGCACACCGACGGGCATAGGCGCCCGCTGTGTGAGCTGGCCGTTCGGGACCGCGTGCACGGTGCCGTGTGAGCTGACCGCTCAGGCCCGCGTGCACTGTGCCGTGTGATCCACGTGCGGAGAGGTGAGGCTTGGCGGAGAATGGGGGATTCGAACCCCCGAGGGCTTGCACCCAACACGCTTTCCAAGCGTGCGCCATAGGCCACTAGGCGAATTCTCCTGGCGCGGCACCCACACCGGAACGCGGGGGCGACGACAGTGAATCCTACCGGTAAACTGAACGCGGCTCCTCGCGTGGCGCCATCCAGGCCAACTCCCCCAGGGCAGAAATGCAGCAAGGGTAACCGGGCTCTGGCGGGTGCGCGAGGGGTCCTTTTTTTGTGGGGTGTGAGGCGACGACGGATGCTCGGCGCAGCGTCCACAGGACCATTGGCCCCTGCGCCTTCCAAGCCAGCCACTCTAGGCTGGGACCAATGTCGCGCAGCATCTACATCACGTCAGCCGAGGGCAACTCGGGCAAGTCGACGGTGGCCCTCGGGCTCGTCGACTCGTTGAGCCACCGCGTGAAGCGGGTCGGCGTCTTCCGTCCGATTTCTCGCTCGCGTGATGAGCGCGACTACGTTCTCGACCTCCTGCTCGCTCACGATGGGGTTGATGTTGCGTACGACGACGCAATCGGGGTGGGCTACGACGACGTGCACGCCGATCCCGAGGCGGCGTTGTCGGCCATCGTTGAGCGCTATCACGCGGTGGCGCAGCGCAGCGACGTCGTGGTCATCGTCGGCAGTGACTACACCGACGTGTCGAGCCCGACCGAACTCTCGTTCAACGCGCGCATCGCGGCCAACCTCGGTGCGCCCGTGTTGCTCGTCGTGGGCGGCCGCGAGGGCGGCGCGGCGGCCGGGCGAGGGCTCGCCGACCTGGACGCGCGCACTCCCGACGACGTGCGCCGCGTTGCCGAGGTGGCCATCGCCGAGCTCGACCACGAGCATGCGCAGCTGCTGGGCATCATCGCCAATCGCGTTGACCCCGAGCGGCTCGACTCGGTGGTCGCGGCCGTGCAGGCGGTGGCGCCCGATGCGCTCGTAGCGGCCATCCCGGACGACCCGTATTTGATCGCGCCCACCGTCGCCGCCGTCATGCAGGCCTGTGGGGGCACGTTCGTGCGCGGTGACGAAGCGCTGCTGCAGCGCGAAGTGCTCGGCGCTGTGGTGGCCGGCATGTCGATGGAAAACGTCTTGCCTCGCCTCACCGAAGGCGCCGTCGTGCTCATCCCCGGCGACCGCAGCGAAGTGCTGCTCGCCGTGCTCATGGCGCATGCGAGCGAGACCTTTCCGAGCCTCGCGGCCATCGTGCTCTATGGCGGTTTCGAGACGCCGGATGCGGTGCAAAGCCTCGTCGACGGCCTCGACCCCACCCTGCCGATCATCAGGGCCGAGTCGGGCACCTACGACACCGTGCTCGCGATCATGGGTGCTCGTGGCCGACTCGCGGCCGACAGCCAGCGTAAGTACGACACGGCCCTGGCCCTGTGGGAGCGCCACATCGACGCTGAAGCCCTCATGAACCGGCTCGACGTGACGCGCTCTGACGTCGTCACGCCGCTCATGTTCGAGTTCGACCTGCTCGAGCGCGCGCGCAGCAATCGCAAACACATCGTGTTGCCCGAGGGTGACGACGACCGAGTGTTGCGCGCGGCGGGCACCCTGCTGCAGCGCGGCGTGTGTGCCCTGACGATTCTGGGAGACGAGCAAGTGGTGCGGGCTCGCGCCGCCGAGCTCGGGCTCGATCTGTCGGCGGCGAGCATCCTGTCGACGCACGATGAAGAACTGCGGCACCGATTCGCTGAGGAGTACGCGCGGCTGCGAGCGCACAAGGGCGTGACATACGAGACGGCGCGTGACGTCGTCACGGATGTCAGCTACTTCGGCACGATGATGGTGCACCTGGGCCTCGCCGATGGCATGGTCTCGGGTGCCGCGCACACGACTGCTCACACCATTCGCCCGAGCTTCGAGATCATCAAGACCGCCCCGGGCGTCTCGGTGGTCTCGAGCGTCTTTCTCATGTGTCTCGCCGACCGCGTGCTGGTCTATGGCGACTGTGCCGTGATTCCTGACCCGACGAGCGAGCAGCTCGCTGATATCGCCATCTCGTCGGCCGCGACTGCCGCGCAGTTCGAGATTGAGCCGCGCGTGGCGATGCTCTCGTATTCCACGGGTGACTCCGGTGCGGGCGATGACGTCGAGAAGGTGCGTGACGCGACGCGCCTTGTGCACGAACGTGCTCCGGAGCTCTTGGTCGATGGCCCCATGCAGTACGACGCGGCCGCCGAACCGAGTGTCGCCGCCTCGAAGATGCCCGGCTCGCCGGTGGCGGGGCGTGCGACCGTCTTCGTCTTTCCCGACCTCAACACGGGCAACAACACCTACAAGGCCGTGCAACGGTCGGCGGGGGCCGTCGCGATTGGGCCCGTGCTGCAGGGCCTGCGCAAGCCTGTCAACGACCTCAGCCGGGGAGCCCTCGTGAGCGACATCGTCAACACCGTGGCGATCACGGCGATTCAGGCGCAGCGCGGCTGATGCGC
>JBDKJR010000017.1:0-6697 GCA_039796515.1 Actinomycetota bacterium | reverse complement strand
AACGGACCACCGAGCATGATGATGATGCGCTTCCAGACCGGAAGGCGGTAGAACGTGCGGTGCTCTTCGCCCTCGGGAATCGTGTCGGCCGAAGCGCTGCGCGCGTCTTGCACGAGGGTGTCGAAGAATCCCGTCGAGGCCGTGCGGGCGCGCTCGCCCGCGACCGGTGGGTACATGCCCGCCATCGAGATGTAGCCACCGAGCGGAATCCACTTGAAGCCAGACTCGGGTTCGCCGCGGCGCCACGAAAACATCGTGCGCCCGAAGCCGATCATGAACTGGCCAACGCGCACGCCGAAAAGCTTGGCGGGCACAAAGTGCCCGAGCTCGTGCAGGGCGATCGACACGATGAGTCCGACGACCACGACGAGAATGCCGACGATGTACAGCAGCACGGTCTCCACGAGCGGTCACTCTAGCGCCGCAGCCACAGGCGGCGCTGGGCGCGAGCTAGGCCGCAGCGATGAGCGCGTCGGCTTCGCGGCGCGCCCAGAGTTCGGCCTCGAGCACTCCCTCGAGCGTCATGGGGTGTGGCTCGTGGCGATCAACGACCGCGCGCACCATGTCGACAATGTCGAGGTACCCGATGCGACCGTCGTGGAATGCGTGCACCGCTTGCTCGTTCGCGGCGTTGAACACGGCCGGGAACGTCGCCCCCGCGCTACCCACGTGCTTCGCGAGTGAGACCGCCGGAAACGCCTCGTCATCGAGAGGAGCGAAGGTCCAGGTGGATGCCGTGCTCCAGTCGAGCGGAGCCCCCACCCCCGCCACGCGGTGCGGCCAGTCGAGCCCGAGCGAGATCGGCAGCCGCATGTCGGGCGGCGAGCACTGAGCGATGGTCGACCCATCAACGAACTCGACCATCGAGTGCACGATCGACTGCGGGTGCACCGTGACGTCAATGCGGTCGTAGGGCACATCGAACAGCAGGTGCGCTTCGATCACCTCGAGCCCCTTGTTGACGAGCGTCGACGAGTTGGTCGTGATGACCTTGCCCATATCCCACGTCGGGTGCGCGAGGGCTTCGGCGGGGGTCACACTGGCGAGCGACTCGCGCGAGCGACCGCGGAACGGCCCACCACTCGCCGTGAGCACGAGCCGGCGCACCTCGTGGTGCTCCCCCGCGAGCAAGGCCTGCGCGATCGCCGAGTGCTCGCTGTCGACCGGAACAATTTGGCCGGGCGCCGCGAGGCTCGTGACGAGCGAACCGCCCACAATGAGGCTCTCTTTGTTCGCGAGGGCCAGGATGCGCCCCGCCGTCAGCGCCGCGAGCGTCGGCGCGAGACCCACCGACCCCGTGATGCCGTTGAGCACGACATCGCAGTGCACGTCGCGCACGAGCTGGGCCGCGGCTTGGGCGCCGAGGGCGATGTGTTCCACTGAGTGGACGCGCGCCTGCTGCTCGACGAGAGCACGGTTGCTGCCCGCTGCGAGCCCCACGACGCGAAAACGCTCAGGGTTCGCCGCGATCACCTCGAGCGCTTGAACGCCGATTGACCCCGTCGAACCCACAACGATGATGTCGCGCATGGTGTTCATCATGCCCGACAGCGAGCGAGCATCCGCTGCGTTATGAGGCCGCGAGAATGTCAACGACGAAGACGATGACGTCGGTTGCGCCGATCGAGCCGTCGGGGGTTCCGCCCGAGGGGCCGTAGCCCAGGTCGGGCGGGATGATCGCGATGATCTGCGAACCCACCGTCTGGCCCACGAGCGCGTCACGGAAGCCCTGGATCACGCCGCTCGTCGGGAAGTCAGCGGTGACGCCACGCTCCCAGCTCGAGTCGAAGATCTCGCCCGTGTTCCAGTTCATGCCCGTGTAGTGAACCGTCACGGTCTGACCGTCTTCGACCACGGCGCCGTCGCCCTTGATGAGCACGGCGAGGTCAAACTCCGTGAACGGGTCAACCTCGGGAAGCGTGATGGTCGGCGCGCCATTCTCGGCAAGCTCGACGGTCGGGAAGCCCTCGGGGGCGTCTTGCGCCTCACCCTCAGCACGCTCGAGGGGCGGCGGCACGATGCTCACGACGTCGATAACAAACACAAGCGATTCGGTGCCCGTCAGGCTCAGCTCGGGAACACCCTGGTCGCCGAACCCCTCCGCCGGAGGAATGACGCCCGTCAGGCGCGTGCCGGGGGTGGCGCAGTCGAGCAAGAGCGAGAAGCCAACGAGCTGCTCGCTGTCGGTGTCGATCGGAAAACGCTCGGCGTTCTCGCCCGTGAACCCGGTCGTCGCGAGTTCGCTGCCGGTCTCGCCATTCAAGACGGTGTATTCGATGACGACCGTGTCGCCATTGGTCGCGGCATCGCCCGAACCCTGCTCGAGGATCGTGCGCTGAGTGGCGGTCGGCGTGAGCGGACCGTCGAACTCAATCGTCGGAACGCTGCCGAAGCTGCCTTCGACCTTCACCGACTCAGAGGCAGTACCCGAGGGTGCGCAGTCACCATCGGCCGGAGCCGTGCCTCCCGGAGCACACGCGGCAAGCGAAACCAACAGTGCGGCACTCAGGCCAGAAGAAATCAGAGCAGAACGGCGACGCACGGGGCTTCCTCACGATGGAACGGGCACGAAGTCCCCATCTTCCCACGCTTGGCCTAAGACTGCGCCCTGAGGGTCGTCGGTTCGTGCTCAACGGGAAAGCTCACCGAGTTGGCGATGAAACACAGCTCGCTCGCGCGGTGGTGCAGCGACTCGGCACGGCGCGCATCCTCATCATTGTGATGGGCCGCGATCGTGACGACGGGTCGCAGGGTCGCAGAGATGAGCCGCCCCCCATCGCCCTCTTGCTGCAACGTGCCCGCGGCATCGTCGCGATAGTCAACGACGACGATGCCGTTGACGGCCGCGACGTGCAGGTAGCTCAGCATGTGGCATTGGGCAAGGGCCGCGATGACCAGCTCTTCGGGATTCCAGCGATCGGGGTCGCCGCGAAAGACGCGATCGCTCGAGCCCGCAATCTCGTGCTGCTTTCCGGCAGCGTGGATGCGGTGGTCACGCCCATACGACCGGTACGTGGCCGTGCCCTCGCCCCGGTTGCCCGTCCACTGCACTCCAACGGCGTAGTCATGCTGATCGTGCATGGTTCGCTCCTCTCACACCCGGGCTCGGCGCAGGGGCCGGGAGTACACTCATCCCACCATGACTGACACTCTTTCTGCGCCCGCAGCCCCGTCACTCGAGGGCTCTGCCTCACCGTCCGTGCACGAGCCGGTCGCTCAAGAGCGCCGCGTCATCACGGCAATTCCCGGCCCCGCATCGCAGGCCCTGCACGAGCGTCGGCTCGCCGTCGTCAGCGCCGGAGTCGGCACCGCTCTGCCCGCCTACATAGACCGCGCCCACGACGCGATCGTCGTTGACGTCGACGGCAACCACTTCATCGACCTGGGCGGCGGAATCGGTGTCATGGGCGCCGGCCACACAAATGACGCCGTGGTCGCTGCTGTTCAAGCGCAGGTTGCCAAGGTCACTCACACGCTCTTCACGGTGACGCCCTACGAGCAATACGTGCGCGTCGCCGAATTGCTCGTGCAGCACACGCCCGGTGATTACGCCAAGAAGGTCGTGCTCGTGAACTCCGGCGCCGAGGCACTCGAGAACGCCGTCAAGATCGCGCGCAAGCACACCGGCCGCGCTGGCGTTGCCGTGCTCGACCACGGCTACCACGGGCGCACCAACCTGACGATGGCCATGAACTTCAAGGCCATGCCCTACAACCTGGGGTTTGGTCCGTTCGCGAGCAACATCTACCACGCCCCCAGTTCGTACCCGCTGCACGACGGCTTGTCGGGCGCTGAGGCGGCCAAGCGCACGATCTCCTACCTCGAAAAGCGCGTGGGCGCCGACGACCTCGCGTGCCTCGTGGTGGAGCCGGTTCAGGGCGAAGGCGGGTTCATCGTGCCCGCCGATGGTTACCTGCCGGCCCTCGTCGAGTGGTGCCGAGCAAACGGCATCGTGTTCGTGGCCGACGAAGTGCAGTCGGGCGTTGCGCGCACCGGCGCCTACTACGCGAGCGAAAACTTCGGCATCGTTCCCGACCTGATCACGACCGCGAAAGGCATTGCGGGTGGCATGGTGCTCGCGGGCGTCGTCGGCCGCGCTGACATCATGGACAGCTCTCACGCGGGCGGCCTGGGCGGCACCTACGGCGGCAACCCCGTAGCGTGCGCCGCGGCAATCGCGGTGTTCGACCAAATCGAGCAGCGCGACCTGCTCGGGGCCGCTCGACACATCGAGACGGTGCTGCGCCCCGCTCTCGAGGGATTGAAGGCCAAGCACCCCCGCATCGCCGAGGTTCGCGGCATGGGCGCGATGCTTGCTATCGAGTTTCTTGACCCCGAGACGCACGAGCCCGACGCGGCCATCGTGTCGCGCGCCGTCGCGGCGGCCGCCCAAGAGGGCGTGCTGTTGCTGAGCGCCGGAACCTATGGCAACGTCATCCGGTTCTTGCCTCCCTTCACCATCACCGACGAGCTGCTTCTCGACGCCATCGGCGTGCTTGACGCTGCGCTGTCGGCCTAACTGCTCCGGTGACCCCGCTCAGCACCCACCCGCTTGAGGTGGCGGGCTCGGTTGAGCTCGCGCGCATCGAGCGATCAGGACTCATCGAGTCGCGGCACCTCGGTGCCGCCGCGGTCGTGGATGCCTCCGGCACGGTGCTTCGCGGAGTCGGTGATGTTCGGGCCACGATCTATCCACGGTCGGCACTCAAGCCCGTGCAGGCCATCGCCATGCTCGAGCTGGGGGCACAGTTCGCCGACGACGAGCTCGTGCTCGCCACGGCGAGTCACTGTGGCAGCCCCGACCACCTGGCGGTCGTCGAACGGATGCTCAGCGCCGACGGTCGCGACAGCCACGCCTTGCAATGCCCGGCCCAGTGGCCGCTCGGTCTCTCCGAGCGCGCGGCGCGCCACGCCGCGGGGTTGCCCGCCACCCGCCTCACGATGAACTGCTCAGGAAAACACGCGGGGTTCTTGCGTGCGAGCGACGCCGCCGGAGGCGACCCGACGCGCTACCTCGAGCTCGAACATCCGGTGCAGCGCCATGTGACCGACGCCATCGCGCGGTACTCGGGTGAAAGCCCCCATGGAACGGGATTCGACGGATGCGCAGCCCCGTTGCACGCCACCTCCCTTGCCGCGCTCGCCACGGCGATCGCCCGCATCGCCGCAGGCTCTACTCCCGAGGCTCAGCGACTCATGACCGCGGTCACGGCCGAACCCTGGGCCATTGACGGCACCGGCCGAGCGAACACCATGGTCATCGAGCGGCTGGGGGGCATTGCCAAGCTCGGCGCTGAAGGCGTCGTCGTGATCGGCACGTCCGAGGGTGTCGCCGTTGCCGTCAAGGTGCTCGATGGGTCGATGCGCGCGACGACCCCGGTCGCTCTCGCCTTGCTCGCGAGCGTCGGGGCCATCGCGTCCGACGCGGCCGCCGAGCTCATCGAGCTCACAAGTGAACGCGTGCTCGCGGGAGACTCCCCCGTCGGCGCGCTCATCGTCAGCGCCGTCTAGCGCGCTGAGCGATCCCTAGCCCGCTTTGGCGAGCTGCCGCCGGCGAGCCGCCGCCGAGAGCTGCGCGATGAGCACGAGCGCGATGGCCAAGAAGAACACCGCTGACGCGATCACATTCGCTTCGGCCGGAATTCCGCGTGCTGCCGCCGTGTACACATAGCTCGGGAACGTCACGTCCGCGCCTCGGTTGAAGTTCGTGATGATGAAGTCATCGAAACTGAGGGCAAACGAGAGCAGCGCCGCTGCCACGATTCCCGGCAAGAGCATCGGGAAGGTGATGCGCCAGAACACCTGCGTGGGGCTGCCATACAGGTCTCGACCGGCTTCTTCCAACGCCGGGTCGAGACTCGCCACACGCGCGCGAACCGTCACGACGACAAAGCTCAGGCAGAAGAGCGTGTGCGCCAGGATGATCGTTCCGATTCCCTTGGGAACGCCCGCCTGCAAGAACTGCGCTGCGAGACCCGCACCGAGAACGACCTCAGGGGTCGCCATCGGCAAGAAGATCAGCAGGGTCGTCGCGTTGCGGAAGCGGAACCGGTAGCGCACGAGGGCGATCGCGATCATTGTGCCGAGCGTCGTCGCGAGCAAGGTGGCCACGACGCCGATCAGAACACTGTTGCCAAACGATTCGCACACGGTCTGCGCTTCGCACACCGTGAGCCAGTTTTCGAACGTGAAGCCCGTCCAAATGATGTTGGTGCGGCGCGAGTCGTTGAACGAAAACGCGATCGTGTAGACGATCGGAATGAGCAAGAAGACGAACGCCATGAAGGCGTAGATCCAGATTCCGTACTTGCCGAAGCCTCTCACAGCAAGTCCTCCGTTCCACTGCGCTTCACGTACAGAGCAACCAGCACCAAGATGAAGCCCATCAGGAGCAACGAGAGGGCGGCTGCTGCCGGGAAGTTCTGCAGCACCAAGAAGTTTGTCTCGATCACGTTGCCGACCATGGTGGTATCGGCCGAGCCGAGAAACTCGCGCGAGGCATTGATGTAGTCACCCGCGGCCGGAATGAAGGTCAAGAGCGTGCCCGACATCACACCGGCCGCCGAGAGCGGAAGCGTGACCGTGCGGAACGTCGTCGCCGGGCTGCCGTAGAGGTCGTTTCCGGCTTCGAGCAGGCGCAGATCAAGCGACACGAGCGTCGCGTAGATCGGCAAGGTCATGAACGGAATGAAGTTGT
>JBDKJR010000016.1:0-3277 GCA_039796515.1 Actinomycetota bacterium | reverse complement strand
CCCGGGTCGCCCATTGTGGCGAGGGCCCAGTCGTCCATGGCCACGTCGGCTTGCGTTGCGGTGAGCCCCAACTCGGCTTCAACACGCTGAAGATCGCGCACGAGCTCGAGCACCGACTGCTGGCGCTTGAGCGGATCGCGACTGAGCGCTCGACGCAAGACACTGTCGAGGCTCGCGGGCACATCATCCCGATCGAAGGCAGGGACCTTGGCGCGACTAATGCGACTGATGAGCTCGTCGGTTGCGTTCGAGCCGTCAACCACTTCAAAAGGCGATCGACCCGCGAGGAGCGTATAGAGCGTGGCCCCGAGCGACCAGACCTCGCTCTGCACGGTTCCGGCCGTCTCGTCGAGCAAGACCTCGGGTGCCGACCAGGGAACTGACACGCCAATCGACTCGGAGGCGCTCGCGGCGCTGATCGAGGAGGCGATTCCGAAGTCGCTCAACACGGGGTGGCCGTAGGCCGTCATGAGAATGTTCGAGGGCTTGATGTCGCGGTGCAGCACACCGCTGCGGTGCGCGGTCTCAATGGCGCTGCCGATCTGCACTCCGATGCGCAAGACCTCGGGAACCGCGATGCGCTCGACCCGGTATCGGATAGCAAGGTGGGCGCTGCAGAGTTCCATGACGAGGTACGGGCGACCGTCAGCAGAGATGCTCGCTTGATAGACCGTCAAGATGCCGGGGTGCGACGACAGCTGCGCCATCAGGTTCGCTTCAACCTGAAACATTTGACGCACGTGCTCGGTGACGACATCAGAGAGCAAGACCTTAACCGCCACCTGTCGCCGGGGCATGTTCTGTTCGTAGAGGAACACATCGGCGAAGCCACCGCTGCCGAGAAGTCGCACGTGACTGAATCCGGGCAGGATCGGGGGCTCTGACGGACGACGTCGCGACATGGTTCCCCCTCCCACACGATGTGACTCCAGTGTAGAGAGTGACGGTGATTAGCCGCCGGGAGCACGCACCACATCGACGATGATGACGGTGATATTGTCGCGTCCGCCTTGCGCGAGCGCAGCATCCACGAGCGCATTGGCGGTCTCTCGCGCGCTCAAGCGGGCCGCGAGATGCAAGCGCAATCGCTCGAGCGGCACCTCTTTCGTCAGGCCATCAGAGCAAATGAGTAGACGCATTCCCGCCTCGAGCGCCAACACGCGGAAATCAATGTCAGGTTCGACCGAGAACCCGACCGCTCGAGTGATCACGTTCGCGTCGGGGTGGTGCTCGGCCTGTTCGGCACTCAACTGGCCCGAATCGACCATCTCTTGCACCATCGAGTGGTCGGTTGTGACTTGCGTGAGCTCATTACCCAAGAATCGATACACGCGCGAGTCGCCGACGTTGAAGCTCGTGAGAACGGGATGCCCGTCGGCGAGCGACAGGGCCACTCCCGTCACGGTCGTGCCGATGCCGTGATCGGCTTCGTCGAGCTGATGGATATCCCACGTCGCGAGATGGAGCGCCTCAATGATTGCCTCGGGAGCGATGAATTCCCCATCGACCGCCGCTTGCAGTCGACGCACAACGGCGTCGCTCGCTCGGTCTCCGTGCGAGTGGCCACCCATACCGTCGGCGACCGCGAAGAGGGGAACATCGGCGACATAGCTGTCTTCATTGGCGGCGCGCCGATACCCCGTGTGGGTGACGCCGTGCCACGAGAGTTCGACCACCTCTCCACGGTCGGGCAACGCGACGATGTGGCGAACGCTACTGCGGCCAAGGGCGGTCACGAAAGCTCCGAGAGTGACGAGGTGGAAGACGCGGAGAGGGCAACGAACTCGAGCTCAACGCCCTCGCCCAGCAGGATGATCGCGTCTGAGAGAACGGCGCACGACTCGCGCGACCGCAGCCGCACACTCGCCCCCGACGACCAGTGTACGACGACACCATTGGTCGACCCGAGGTCGGTCACCACGAGAGACTCGCCCACCAGTTCGACGCGCGCATGCCGCGCCGAGACGTCGGCCCGGTCCGCAGGAATCACGACGCGTCGCGGGGCCGGATGCTCACCGACGCGTGCCACTCCGGGGCGACGCCCCACCACCGCGGGCACGTCGAGGGGCACGACGACGGTGGTTCCGCGCACGCGCATTCCCCACGCGGCCGCGGCGGATTGCTCGGGCTCGCGGTCGCCCGGCGGCGCAGCCTGCACAACCGGCGCGGGCGCCGCGACAGGCACAGGGTCGCTCGGCAGTGCATCCGCCCGCCGCGGAGCGGGCGGCTCGACCAGCCGAATGACGGTGTCGTCGAGGTCATCGGCGCGCGACTGATCCCGCGGCTGCGGAGCGCGCGGCCGAATGACCGTATCGTCGACCGGCTCGCCCATCGGCTAGCCGCCGATGTACGACATCACGTGCTTGAGGCGTGTGTAGTCCTCGAAGCCGTAGTGCGAGAGGTCTTTGCCGTAGCCCGAGTGCTTGAAGCCACCGTGCGGCATGTCTGACACGAAGGGAATGTGGGTGTTGATCCACACACAACCGAAGTCGAGATCGCGAGCGAAGCGCATGGCCCGGGTGTGGTCGCTCGTCCAGACCGATGACGCAAGGGCGTAGCGCACGCCGTTCGCGAGAGCCAGAGCCTCGTCGTCGGTGCGGAAGGTCTGCACCGTCAGCACGGGGCCGAAGATCTCTTCTTGCACCGCTTCATCGGCTTGCCGCATTCCCGTGACGATCGTGGCGGGAAAGAAGTAGCCGCGGTCACCCTGACGGGTTCCGCCGGCAACGATCTGCGCGTGGGCGGGCAAGCGATCAACGATGCCCGATACGCGTTCGAGCTGGGCGGCGTTGTTGAGCGGGCCGTAGAAGACGCCCTCATCGTGTGGGCCGCCCGTGATCGCGTGCGTCGCCGCTCGGGCGACAAGCGCCGCAACGACCTCGTCGTGCACCGACTCGTGAACGATGACGCGCGTCGCCGCGGTGCAGTCTTGCCCGGCATTGAAGTACGCCGCGAGAACGAGGCCCTCGGCAACCTTCTGCGGGTCGGCGTCGGGGAACACGACCGCGGGCGCTTTGCCTCCGAGCTCGAGGTGCACGCGCTTGAGGTCGGTCGAGGCGGCCTTCGCCACCTCCATGCCGGCGCGCACCGAGCCCGTGATCGCGACCATTTGGGGGGTCGGATGCTGCAACAGCGCCGCCCCCGTCGAGCGGTCCCCCATCACAACGTTGAACACGCCCGCGGGCAGCACGCCGGCGGCGAGTTCCGCGAAGCGCACGGTCGAAAGCGGAGTGGTGTCTGACGGCTTGAGCACGACGGTGTTGCCCGCCGCGAGCGC
>JBDKJR010000015.1:0-12097 GCA_039796515.1 Actinomycetota bacterium | reverse complement strand
TCTCGGGCGCCGCCATGGCGACCGGTGCCGTCAGCCTACCGATGTGAGCTCAGCAGTTGACCCAGCGGGCGGCAGCTCGCGTGAACGAGTAGGGCTCGTTGGGCACGCCGCCGTGCGTCATGGCGAAGAGAATGCACACGCCCGCGGTGCTGCCGGTGTAGGTCGGCTTGTAGAGCGAGGCTCGGTGACTCGACGAGTCCCACCACTTCTGAGCGACGGTCGATCCGGTGTTGCCCGAGCCACCTGCCAGGTTGCCATCGCACCCGACACTCGCGAGGCCATCGCTGCGGATGGATCCGATGTGGCCCCACGCGCTCATGGGGTCGGTGCTCGGGTCTTCCGCCATCCAGAACAAGCGGTTTTCCATGCACGAGTCGTATCGGATGTTTCCGAAGGGCACGGGAGGTAGGCAGTTGGCGACGCGAATCGCGTTGAAGGTTTGCGCAAACGACTGCAGGTCGGCCGACGTCGTGCCGGCAACTCCCAGTGGCGACGTGCGACTCGGGGCTCCGGGCGTCGACCCGCTGATGGCGGCCGGGCACACGGGAGCGGGAGGCGGCGGAGGGGTCGTCGGCGAGGGGGCTGTCGGCGACGGCGAGGGGGTGGAACCACCACCGCTCGTGCCTCCCCCGGTCGTACCCCCACCGGAGGTGCCGCCACCGGTCGTGCCGCCGCCCGTAGTACCGCCACCGGAGTTGCCACCGCTTGAGGTGCCGCCGGAGCTGGTTCCGCCGGAGGTCGACCCTCCCGAGCTGGTTCCGCTCGAACCCGTGCCCTCCGAGTCGGTGCCGCTCGCCGGAGTTGACCCGGGCTCTTCTGACGCACCCTCGGTGTCATCGTCATCAGTCGACGTCTGGTGTTGAACAAACTCCGTGAGGGCGATGGTCGAGTCAATTGAAGCTCCGCGCATGTCTTCGCTCGCGATCAACGGAACGCTACTGCTCGAGCCGACCGCGACGAGAGAAGCGTTCTCCGCTTCAGTGCCACTCATGAACGGAAACGTCACGGCCATGACCATGGTCAGGGCCGACGCAGCATACGCGGTGTGTAGCATGTGTCGCTCCCCCCAACAGGAACTTCGGCAGCCCCCCGGCTGCTGGGTTCACGGTATTCCTGCTGGCGCGCACATCCAAGTGGCCATAGTCGCAAAGCGAACGGATGCCCGCCAAAAGTCGCTCAAAACCTCACTTTTGCCCCCCGAAGGGGGGCGCGGAGCCGCGAAGTTCAGAGCCGACTAGGGGACGTGAACCCCGCGACGCATCGCGTCGCGACAGAGAGCCGACTGCGGGACTTGAACCCCGCGACGCATCGCGTCGCGACAGAGAGCCGACTAGGGGACTTGAACCCCTAACCGCCCGATTACAAGTCGGGTGCGCTACCAATTGCGCCAAGTCGGCAAAGCCGTTTCCGGCCGGGCACGAGGCCCTCGTTCAGACTACCGGCGCTACGGCGTCGGCGTCGGGGTGGGTGTGGGAGTCGGTGACGGGTTCGTCGAGAACTCGTCCCCCGCCGCCTGCAAGACGAACTGAGCGAATTCGCCCTGGTCGAACGGATAGCTGTAGTCAAACTTCTTTCCGTTGACGAAGACCGTCGGGGTTCCCTCGATGCCTTCGACCTCGACATCCCGAATCGCGAGCGGCCCCGTTTGTGCGCGGTCGGTCACGGTCTTGACCCATGACTCAAACGTGCGCTCGGTGATGCAATCGGCAACGACCGACGACCCGGCACCCGCTGCTGCCGCTATTTCGATGAGGCGGGCGTCGTCGAGCCCCGGAGTTCCTTCATCGGGCTGCTCGGCGAAGAGCCGCTCGTTAAACGAGAAGTAGGAATCGGGCGCCGAGTTGGCGACACACGCCGCAGCGTTCGCCGCACGCAGCGAATACTCCGTGCCCGCCGACCGACTCGTCAGAATCGCGATGGGACGGTATTCGATGGTTGCCGCTCCCGACTCAACGAGCGTGCGAATGAACTCGCCATTCGTGGCTTCGAACTCACCACAGATCGGGCAGAGGTAGTCAAGAACAATCTGGATGTCGACGACACCGTCAGCATTGGCTTCGGAGACGACAGGGCGTGCGCCCGCGGGGAGCGCCGGGGTCGTGACGGCCGTGAATCCTTCGCCGATTCGGATGCCGTCGCTCGCCATATTGCGCGGCCCCGGACCGGCCGGGCGCACCGAATTCACGAGAACGAGGGCGATCACCGCAATGATGGCGACGGCAGCAAGAGCGATGCCGCCCTGCAGCAGAATGCGGTTGCGTCGCTCTTTCTTTTCGTGCTGCTGACGCAGCTGGCGCGCCTTCTCTCGCGCCTCGGCGCGTCGCTCGTTTTTCGACGGGCGCGCGTGCGCGGATCGGTAGTCGCTCATGAAACCTCATTCAACGGGGGGACGGGTCTTCCCCCGGGACACGGTGAAGGGCGCTCTCGGCGCCCTCGGTCGATAGTACGACGCGTGCCTATGCCTGCGCCAAGTGCCGGCCGTGATTCCGCGCTCTCGCACGGAGGTGGCATACTGGCTCTGTCGGTCAATGACGCCCGGCGCGCCTTTTGGCATATCCATTCACGAAGGATCGTCCGGCACGTACCTGCCGGTGAAGGAGAAGATCAGCATGGCAACAGTGACCTTTGATAAGGCCACCCGGCTCTACCCGGGCTCGACGGTTCCGGCCGTTGACTCGCTCGACCTCAGCGTTGGCGACGGAGAGTTCCTCGTTCTCGTCGGCCCCTCGGGTTGTGGCAAGTCCACCTCGCTCCGCATGCTCGCGGGCCTCGAAGAGGTCAACGACGGCAACATCTTCATTGGTGACCGCAACGTCACCGATGTGCCGCCGAAAGACCGCGACATCGCGATGGTGTTCCAGAACTACGCGCTCTACCCGCACATGACGGTTGCCGAGAACATGGGCTTCGCGCTCAAGATCGCCGGCGTCAACAAAGACGAGCGTGCATCGCGCGTGTTGGAAGCCGCTCGACTGCTCGACCTCGAGCCCTACCTCGACCGCAAGCCGAAGGCCCTCTCGGGTGGTCAGCGTCAGCGTGTCGCCATGGGTCGCGCCATCGTGCGTCAGCCCCAGGTGTTCCTCATGGACGAGCCGCTCTCGAACCTCGACGCCAAGCTGCGCGTTCAGACGCGCACGCAGATCGCCTCGCTGCAGCGTCGTCTCGGCGTCACCACGGTCTACGTGACGCACGACCAGACCGAAGCCCTCACGATGGGTGACCGCATCGCGGTGCTCAAGGGTGGCGTGCTCCAGCAGGTCGGCACCCCGCGCGAGCTGTACGAAACCCCGAACAACGTGTTCGTGGCTGGCTTCATCGGCTCGCCCGCGATGAACCTCTTCCCGGCTGGGGTCACCGACGGTGGCGTCACCTTTGGTTCGTCGGTCGCTCCCGTCGCGCGCGACGTGCTGTCGTCGACGAGCGAGAAGGTCGTGACGGTCGGCGTTCGCCCCGAAGACATGATCGTCAAGACCTCGGGCGAAGGCCTCGAGGTGACCGTCGACATCGTCGAAGAGCTCGGCGCTGACGGCTACCTCTACGGCCACACCGCCGTGAATGGCCAGCGTGTCGACATCGTCGCTCGCGTCGATGGCCGTGTGCACCCGCACAGCGGCGAAACCGTGTTCATCACGCCCGAGCCCAAGCACGTTCACGTGTTCGACTCCGCGTCGGGCCTGCGCCTCAACAAGGAGCCCATCTCGAGCTAAGTCTCGATGTGATCCACGGGCGAGGGCGGGAGTGCTGACACAGCGCACCCGCCCTCGTCGCATTCACCGCATTCATTCGACTACGCACCAGGAGCCCGCTGCATGAGCGCCTCGCTCTCGATCACCTCGGCCGTCACTGACCCGGCTCTGCTCGACCTGCCCTGGAACCTTCCGCTTGAGTTGTGGCCCGACGACGCCATCGCGTCGCTGCCCAAGGGCATCTCGCGGCACCTCGTGCGTTTCGTGCACATGAGCGACTTCGTCGTCGCGGTGAAAGAGACCACGGAAGAGATGGCTCGCCGCGAGTACGACATGTTGCGCACTTTGCAGCGTCTCGACATTCCGTGTGTCGAACCCGTCGCCGTCATCACCGGCCGCGTGAGCGCCGACGGCGAGCAGCTCATGCCCGTTCTCGTGACGCGCCACTTGCGGTTCTCGCTGCCGTATCGCGCTCTGTATTCGCAGACCCTGCGCCCGGAGACGGCAACCCGGCTGGTCGACGCCCTCGCCCTGTTGCTCGTGCGTTTGCACATCATTGGCTTTTTCTGGGGCGATGTCTCGCTCTCGAACACGCTCTTTCGCCGAGATGCGGGCGCGTTTGCCGCCTACCTTGTCGACGCCGAGACCGGTCAGCTCTATGAGGGTGGCCTGTCTAATGGCCAACGCGAGAACGACCTCGAAATCGCCCGCGTCAACATCGCCGGCGAGTTGCTCGACCTAGAAGCCGGCAGCCGCCTCGATGAAGGAATCGACGCGATCGAGACGAGCAACGGAATCATTGAGTCCTATCGCTCGCTCTGGAAAGAACTCACGGGGTGGGAGTCGTTCGATCGCTCAGAGCGCTGGCGCATCAACCAGCGTGTCGAGCGCCTCAACACTCTCGGGTTCGACATCGAAGAACTCGCGATCACGACCGACGGCGAGAGCACCGAGGTGCGCATCCGCCCCAAGGTGGTGGATGCGGGCCACCACACGCGCCGCCTCCTTCGCCTGACCGGCATCGACGCCGAAGAGAACCAGGCCCGCCGCTTGCTCAACGATCTCGATTCGTATGCGGCATCCAACTACCCCGATCGGGAAGCAGACGAAGAGGTCGTCGCCCACGAGTGGCTCGTGCGCGTGTTTGAGCCCGTCGTGCGCGCGATTCCGAAAGACCTGCGTGGCAAGCTCGAGACCCCCGAGATGTTCCACCAGTTGCTTGAGCACCGGTGGTACCGCTCGCAAGACGAAGGCAGAGCAATTCCCCTCGCCGAGGCGCTCAGCTCGTATATCGACACCGTGCTGCGTCACCGCCGCGACGAGGCAACGATGATCGCCCCGCCAACCGAAACGATCTCGCTGCCGACTCTCGACACCAGTGAGATCGAGATCGTCGAGGGCGACGACCTGCCGACGGGCACCTGGCGCGACAAGGTCTGACAGCTACAGGTTCTTGACGGCCGTCAGCACCTTGGTGAGCGAGTCTTTTGCGTCGCCGAACAGCAGGGTCGTCTGCGGTTCGTAGAGCAGATCATTCTCGATGCCCGCGAAGCCGGGGCGCATCGAGCGCTTGAGAAACACCACTTGGCGCGCCGAGGCCACATCAAGAATCGGCATGCCATAGATCGGTGAGCCGGGGCTCGACTTGGCCGCCGGGTTGACGACGTCGTTCGCGCCGACCACGAGCGCGACGTCGCAGTTCTTGAATTGCGGGTTGACCTCGTCCATTTCGGCGAGCACTTCGTAGGGCACGTTCGCTTCGGCGAGCAACACGTTCATGTGCCCGGGCATGCGGCCGGCAACGGGGTGGATGCCGAAGATCACCTCGATTCCCTTGGCCTCGAGCGTCGTGGCGAGCTCGGCCATGGTGTGCTGGGCCTGGGCAACGGCGAGTCCGTATCCCGGAACCACAATGACGCGCTGGGCGTAGCCGAGCAGAATCGCGACGTCTTCGGCACTCGATGACCGAACCGGTCGGTCGCTCTGCGCGGTCGACCCCGCACTCGAACCACCGCGGAACGCCCCGAACAGAATGCCCACGACGCTGCGACCCATCGCCGAAGCCATGGCGCGCGTGAGAATGGTGCCGGATGCTCCCACGAGCGTGCCCGCCACGAGCAGCAGGGTGTTGCCGAGCACGAGACCCGAGGCAGCCACGGTCAGGCCCGTGAAGGCGTTGAGCAGCGAGATGACGATGGGCACATCGGCCCCACCGACCGGAAGCACGATGAGCACACCGAGCGCCGTTCCGAACGCGAGCAGCACGTACGACGCGAGAGGGTCACCGGTGAGCACGAGCCACACGGCACTCGCGACAGAGCCGAGGGCAACGAGGGCGATAACGACCGGGGCTCCCGGAAAAACGATGGGGCGCGTCGGCATGAGCTCTTGCAGCTTGGCGAAGGTGATCGCCGAGCCGGCAAACGACACCGCACCGACAAGCACCGTGAAGGCCACGGCGATGAGGCTGCCGAGTCCGTCGACGTGCGTGAGCTCGAGCATTGCCACGAGTGCCGCCGCGCCACCGCCCACGCCGTTGAAGAGCGCCACGAGCTGCGGCATTTGCGTCATCTTGACGAGCCGCGAGGCGGGCACAGCAATGGCCGTGCCGAGCGCGATGACGCCGAGAATGAGCAGAACGTTGTCGAGCTCGGTCGAGAGAAAGACAACGACCATCGCGAGCAGGGCGCCGAACGCGCCAATGAGGTTGCCGCGCCGCGCCGACTTCGGCGAGCTCAGGCCCTTGAGGGCGAGGATGAAGCAGACGGCCGCGACGAGATACAGAACCGCGGTGAGTTCAGGGCTCAGGATGCTCACTTCGCGCCCCCCTTCGCCGATGTCTCACCCGGCGCACGGCGGCCGCCGAACATCTCGAGCATGCGGTCGGTGACGACGAATCCGCCCACGAGGTTGACCGTCGCGAGCAGCACGGCAATGAGAGCCACGACGAGCACGGGAATGCTCTCGGCCTGACCGGCCACGATGACGGCGCCGACGAGAATGATGCCGTGAATGGCGTTGGCACCCGACATGAGCGGGGTGTGCAACGTGCTCGAGACCTTCGAGACCACCTCGAAGCCCACGAACACCGACAACACGAACATCGTCAGCAGAGTGATGGCGTCCATTAGCGCGCGCCCTTTCGGTCAGCGATCGCGGCAGCGGTCGGCTCATGCCGCACCGCTCCGTCGTGGGTGAGGCACGCGCCCGCGACAACCTCGTCGTCGAAGTTGGGCGCGAGAACACCGCTCTCACTCGTCATGAGGGCAACAAGGTTGGCGATGTTCTGGCCGAGAAGGCGCGAGGCGTCGAAGGGCATTGTCGACGCGGCATCTTTCATGCCCACGATCGTGACGTGCCCGCCGGTGACCGGCACGGTGACGTCTGTTCCGGCGACGGCGCCTTCGACGTTGCCGCCCGTCTCGGCGGCGAGGTCGACGATGATCGAGCCCGAGGTCATGCCCTGCACCATCGCGGTGGTGACGAGACGCGGCGCGGGGCGTCCCGGAATCGCCGCCGTCGTGATGATGATGTCGGCGTTGGCGATGTGTGGGGCGAGCAGCTCCCGCTGTCGGTCGGCGCGATCGGCGGCGAGTTCTTTCGCGTAGCCGCCCGCCGCATCCGCCGCCGCGTCGAGGTCGAGGTGAATGAACGTGCCGCCCATCGATTGCACTTCGTCGGCCGACGCCGAACGAACGTCGTAGGCCGACACCTTTGCGCCGAGGCGCTTGGCGGTGGCGATTGCCTGCAGGCCCGCGACTCCCGCGCCGAGCACGAGCACGCGGGCCGGCGGGATGGTGCCCGCGGCGGTCATGAAGAGCGGGAGGAAGCGCGGGAAGCGCATGGCGGCTTCGAGCACGCAGCGATACCCGGCGACGAGCGCTTGCGAGGTGAGAGCATCCATCGATTGCGCGCGCGAGATGCGCGGAATGAGTTCGAGCGAGAACGCCGTCACGCCACGATCGGCGAGCGCTGCCACGCCGTCGAGCTCGCTCGCGGGCGAGGCGAAGCCGATCGTGATGGCACCTTTCGGCAGCGCCGCGATCGTGGCTGCGTCGAGGGGTCGCACGTGCACGAGCACGTCAACGCTCTTCAGCGGGATGCTCGCCGCAAGTGCCGCGCCCGCCTCGGAATACGCGGCGTCGGCGTAGCCGGCCGCGACACCCGCGCCTTTCTCGACGGTGACCGCGTACCCCGCGGCGACGTACTGCGCGACGGCCGCGGGAGTCGCCGCGACGCGGCGTTCACCCTCAATCGGTTCGCGATGGATAGCGATCTTCATTGACACTCCCGCTCAGCTGGAACTGCAGTCAGTGGAACAGTACCCCTCAGGCGAGGATCGACACCGGGTTCTCGATGCGAGAGTCGGAAGACGATCCTTACGGCCTCTCACTGGTCGCTGGTGCCCGGCCTCGAACACCCTGCAGTGAATTGTTCGTGTCGCCGAGAACAAACCAGATGCCGCGAGCGGGAACGTCTCCCTGGTTGCTAAAGAGATGGGGTCGAGAGCCCTCGAAGCAAAAAGAATCGCCCGATTCGAGCACATAGGTATCGAAGTCAATCTTGAGCGTGAACGTTCCTTCGAGCACAAGGCCGTACTCCACGGCATCATGGCGCATCATCTTGCCCTCGGCGGTCGATGTCGCACCGGGAGAGTACGTGACGATGAGTGGATCCACGACCGCCCCATGGTGGGCGGCAAGCCGCTCCCACGTCACACCGTTTTCCAACTCGATCGTCGGATTATCGCGCCGGCGCTGCACGGGTGAGTGTGCAGGGTAGTGACTCGGGCGGGGTGGCGCACTCGCGAGATGACCCTCAGGGCCCTCCGTTCGGCCCTCGGCGTCGGTCGGGTGGGTTGTCATGAGTCGGTCAAGGGACATTCCCAAGTGATTTACCAGGGCGAAAAGGGTACCGACTGACGGTTGGGTCTTGCCCGTTTCCACTTGTGACAGGAGGCTAGCCGAGACACCCACTGCCGATGCGACCGCACGCAAACTCTGCTTCTGTGACTCCCGGACTCGACGAAGTTCAGGCCCGATTTCTCGGTGCACGAGAAACTCCTTCCCCCCCGGGGTGCCGTTGACGCGCTATGAGCAGCAAAACTAAACAACACTTTTCGAGTCGAGCCTACCGAAGTGCCTTTACGTGGCCTTTCGCCTCCAAATGACTCTCGTGTCAAGCCGAGGCCGACCGCGAAGGCCGCTACCGAACCGCGCGCCTCCGCGCCACCTCGTAGAGCGCGACGCTCGCGGCGATGCCCGCGTTGAGCGACTCGGTTGCTGCCGAGATCGGAATCGACACGATGGCGTCGCACGTTTCGGTCACCAAGCGCGAGAGCCCCTTGCCCTCGCTGCCGACGACGATCACGAGCGGTCGATCAGCCAACTCGAGCTGCGGCAACATCATGTCGCCGTCGCCATCGAGCCCGAGCACGAACACGCCCTCAGACTTCATCGCCTTGAGGGTTTGCGTCAGGTTGGCCGCCATGGCCACGGGAGTGCGCGCCGCAGCGCCCGCCGAGGTCTTCCACGCGGCCGCCGTAACACCGACCGAACGGCGCTGCGGCACGATGACGCCGTCGCCGCCGAACGCCGCCGTCGACCGGATGATCGCGCCCAGGTTGCGCGGATCCGTCACACCGTCGAGCGCCACGAGCAAGGGCGTGTGGCCGCGATCGACAGCGCGTGAGATGAGGTCCATGGGGTGCGCATACTCGTAGGCCGGCACGCTGATCGCGATGCCCTGGTTGACCGAGTTCTCGCCCGTCATGCGGTCGAGCTCGGGCCGCATGACCTCCAGAACGGGAATACCGCGCTTGGTCGCGAGAGACAGAGCCTCTTTGACGCGGTCATCCATTTCGATGCGCGACGCAATGTACAGAGTGCTAGCGGGAATCTTCGCGCGCAGCGCTTCGAGCACCGAGTTGCGGCCGCTCACGACCTCGGTGTCGGCACTCTTCTTCGGGGCACGCGAGCGACTCGACTGCTGCCCGCCACCGTTTGCGCCGCCCGCACGGGTCTTGGCCGCGGCGAGGCGCTCTTGAGCCGCCTTGCGCTTGCCCGCCGGGTGCCAACTGCGATCTTCGGCCTTGGGGGTGGGGCCGCGACCCTCGAGCGCTTGCCGCCCCTGCCCGCCCGATCCGACGGTGGGGCCCTTCTTCTTGTTGCTTGCGCCAGGGCGCCCGGGCTTAGCCATCGATACTCCAGTCGGTTGCTGTCGGTGAATCCTCGAGCACGATTCCGGCGGCCGCAAGGTCGTCGCGGATGCGGTCGGCGGTCGTGAAGTCGCGGGCCTCGCGCGCCTCGCGGCGTTCGGCGATGAGCCGGTCGACGAGAGTCGCGAGGGCTCGGCGGGCGGGGTCGTCAGCGCGAGCATCCCCTTCGGCCGCATCGAAGCCCAGCGCGCTCACCATGAGCGCGACCTCGGCGTGGGCGCGGGCGGCCGCGGGAGCGTCGTCGGCGTCGAGGGCGGCGTTGCCGAGACGCACGCGGTCGTGCAGCACGGCGAGGGCCTGGGGCACGGCGAGATCGTCATCCATGGCCGCGGCAAACTCGGGCGGCAGTTCGGCGGCATCGTCGGCGAAGCGCGTGCCCTCAATGCGGCGGGATGCGCGCGCGAGAAAGCCTTCGATGCGCTCGAGAGCGGCCTGCGCCTCGTCGAGCGAGTTCGGCGTGTAGTCGATCGTCGAGCGATAGTGGGCCGAGCCGAGCCAGTACCGCACGACCGCCGGGCGGTGGCGGGCGAGCAAGTCAGCGGCGAACACCGAGTTGCCGAGCGACTTCGACATCTTCTGCCCGCCGATCGTCACGAGCCCGTTGTGCACCCAGTGCTGGGCAAAAGCGTCGCCCGCGGCCGCCGATTGCGCGAGTTCGTTCTCGTGGTGCGGAAACCGCAGGTCAAGCCCGCCGCCGTGAATGTCAAACGCCGAGCCGAGGTACCGCGCCGCCATGGCCGAGCACTCGATGTGCCACCCCGGGCGCCCCGGGCCCCAGGGAGAATCCCACTGGGCCGTCGCGGGCTCGTCGGCCTTCGCGCCCTTCCAGAGCGCGAAATCGCGCGGATCACGCTTGGCACGCGCGGGCGCGTCGTCGGCCTCGGCCATGTCGTCGGGGCTCTGCCGCGTGAGCTCGCCATAGCGCGCCCAACTGCGCACGTCGAAATAGACGTCGCCCGAAGAATCCGTTGCCACGTAGGCATGCCCCGCTGCGATGAGGCGTTCGATGAGCGCGTGCATCTGCGGAATGCTCGCCGTGGCCCGCGGTTCGTAGGTGGGGGGCAGGATGCCCAGCGCGCGATACGCGGCCGTGAACTCGAGCTCGACGCGGTAGGCGACGGCGAACCACGGCTCAGCATCCGTCGCGTTCGCGAGCACTTTGTCATCGATGTCGGTGACGTTGCGCACAAAGGTGACCGCGTACCCGCGAGCCGTCAACCAGCGCCGCCACAGGTCGTAGACGAGGGCGCTGCGCAAGTGGCCGATGTGCGGCGCCGATTGCACCGTGGGGCCACACACATACATGCCAATCTGGCCGGAGACCCGTGGTTCAAGGTCGACGACGGCCGCCTGGAGGCTGTCGTAAAGGCGCACGGTCACGCGCCCAGCCTACCGGCGGGTCACGACGAGAGCATGGCGGTGGCGATCGCCGCGACACCTTCGGCGCGGCCCGTAAAGCCGAGACCGTCGGTCGTGGTCGCGGCGACGCTCACCGGGGCGCCGAGCGTGCGCGTCAGCAGGGCCTCAACCTCGTGCCGCCGGCCGGCGAAGCGCGGTCGCTTGGCGACGACTTGCACGGCCACGTTGACGATCTCAAAGCCCGCGTCGCGCACGAGCTCGAGAGTCGCCGAGAGAAAGACGTCGCCGCGCGCGTCAGCAAAGCGCGGATCGTCGACCCCGAAGCGCGAGCCGATATCTCCCAGCCCTGCGGCCGACAGCAGTGCGTCACACACGGCGTGACTGATGGCATCGCCATCGCTGTGCCCCGCGAGCCCGGGCTCGCCGGGCCAGTAGAGCCCCCCAAGCCACAGGGCGCGACTCTCGTCATAGGCGTGCACGTCAATGCCGATTCCCGTGCGCAGTGCGGGGCGCTGGGTCGCGACAAGATGTTCGGCGCGGCGCAGATCCCAGGGAGTCGTCACCTTGAACGCGCGGTCGTCGCCAGGCACCGTGACAACGGGATGCCCTGCCGCCGCAAACACGCTCGCATCGTCAGTGTGCTCGGCACCGGGCGCAATCGCCGCAACGGCGGCGCGGTATGCGTCGAGCGGAAAACCCTGGGGGGTTTGGATCGCCGCGAGCTGCGAACGATCCACCTGCTCGACGACCGCTCCCGCGGCGTCACGGCGCGCGATCGTGTCGACCACGGGCAGCGCGGGGATCACCCCGACGCCATCCGCGCGCACACGTTCGA
>JBDKJR010000014.1:0-5709 GCA_039796515.1 Actinomycetota bacterium | reverse complement strand
GGCATTGCGATGGGCGCGAAAGGCTCGACGGCAGCGAGCGAATCGGCCGATGTCGTCATCCTTCTCGACGACGTCGCACGCGTTGCGCGGGCCGTCGCGATCGGGCAGCGCACCGTGCGTATCGCACTGCAGAGCATCTGGCTCGGCATCGCCATCTCGATCGCGCTCATGCTCGTTGCCGCGGTGGGCCTGCTGCCTGCGATCGCGGGCGCCGCGCTGCAAGAAGTGGTCGACCTCATCTCGATCGTCGGCGCCTTGCGCGCCGTGCGCGCGGGCGCCGTGCACGTGCCGGGGCTCGACGCGCCGGTGCGCCGGCTCGATCGTGTGCGGGAGCCTGCGCTGCGCTAGAACCCTGCGCTGATTTAGTACCCGGCGAAGTAGTCGGTGTGCACGCGCCGCACTCCAGCCCGGCGGAGAGCCGTGCGGGCCGCGGCAACGACCGAGGGTGCGCCGGAGACGTACCCGCGCCGGGTGGCGAGGTCGGGCACGAGCTCGCGGAGGGCATCCGTCGTCAGCTGATCGGGGGCGAGCTCAACTATGCGGGCCGAGGCCCGCTCGAGCACCTCGCGGTAGAGCACCTCTCCGGGGCTCGACGAGATGACGACCACAACGATGTCGCGGTGTTCACCGCGCTCGGCGAGGCTCGCGAGCTGGCTCGCAAACGGCGTGATGCCGATGCCGCCGGCGACCATGATGATCGGGATGCTCGCATCACGCGGCAGCACAAAGTCACCCGCCGTCTGCGTCACCGCCACCCGGCTGCCCGGCTCGAGCGCCCCGAGGGCCCTCTTGAACGAGCTGCCGGGGTCGGGAGTGCGGATGCCGATCGCGATGCGCGGAGCCTCGGAGTCGATGGCCCGCTCGGGGGCGGAGGCAATCGTGAAGGTGCGCCGGAGCCCGCGAATGTCGGCCGCGTGTGCCAGGTGCAGTTCGAGGTACTGGCCGGCCTCGAACGGCACGCGACGCGAGGGCTCGAAGCGGTACTCGGTCGCAAACGGCGAGAGCTCCGCGCGCTCGACAAGCCGCAGCGAGAAGCCGCTGCGGCGCGACACGGCGAAGGCCACGATGTTGCCGAGCACGAGGGCGAGCTCGGGCGAGGTGTAGATCGGCCCGAAGCCGAAGGGCACCGAAAACGCGACGGCGACGACGCCCGTCGTGAGCCACTGCTGCCAGCGGCGCGGCGGCAGCGTGAGCGGCTCGCTGAGCATGAAGCCCGCGAGAAACACCACGGGGAAGAGCTGCAGCACCGTCGTGATGGCGCCGAGGGGAGCGGTACCTGTCGCCACGAGCCGGATGCCGATGAGCACGATCGTGAGCCCAATGAAGATGAGCCCGACGTCGAGCCGGCGCGTGCGGTCAAGAAGCAGCAGTGCTCCGATCGCCACGGCTGGCAGCAGAGCGGGAGTGGCGATCCACCAGAAGCCGACACCCTGGCCGGCGTAGTAGCCGATGATTCCGGCGATGAGCACGCCCGTCGCTGCGGGGTTGAGCAGGTGACGACCCCGCCACACGATGAGGTACTTCGAGAGCGCGGCGATGATTCCCGCGCCGGCCGCGGCGATGAGCGCCGATGTCGACAAGTTGGGCTGCACGATGCACGTGACGATGAACGCCGTGATGACACTGGACTCGCGGTGCGGCACGACGCGCGCGAGGCGGGCCGCAATCTCATTGGCGCCGAGCGTGGCGACGACGACGACACCGAGGGTGCCGAGAATCGCGTAGGGGTCAGGCCCGATGGCGTCGAAGAAGGCCAAGACCACGGCGATGGCCAGCACGATGGCGAGCGTGATGGTCGCGAGTCGATACATACTGACGCGTCCGGTGATGGCGTCGATGCGTGCCCTCATGCAAACAGCTCCCCTCGAAGACCGGGGCTCGCGGTGAGCCGCCCGTCGTGTGTCAATCGCACCCACTCAAACCTAAACGCCTCCGCGAGACGCGTGGGTTCGGCGAAGAACAGGGCCGTGGCGAGGCCATCGGCCACGAGCGCGGTGTCGGCGACCACCCAGGTCGCGATGACGCCATCGTCGACCGGTCGGCCAGTCACGGCGTCGATGATGTGGTGCAGCCCGGCCCCCCACGCGCGGCGGTTGATCGCCGAGGCGCAGAGTGCGGCGTTCTGCAGCTCGACCACGCCGACCGCTTTCGTCGGGTCGGCCGGGCTCTCGAGCGCCACGCGGATGCTGCGCTCACCCCGCACGCGAACGTCACCACTCGCATCAACCACCGTTTCGCTCACGTCGCGCGCCGCAAGCAGGTCGCCGACGAGGTCGACGAGGTAGCCCTTTCCGGCGGCACCCACATCGAGTACGACGGGGGCAACCGTGTCGAGAGTGATCCCGTCGACGGTGTGCCGCAGGGCGAGGGCATCGGCCCAGCGCGGGGCGGGGAGCGGGGCTCCGGCGGGAGTCAGTCGGTAGGCGGCGTCGTAGCCGAGCCGCTCGAGCGAGGCGCCGACGAGGGGGGTGAGGCGGGCATCCGTCAGCGCATACAGCTGCTCATAGAGCTCGAGCAGGGGCGCGGCATCGGACGGAAGGGTGAACGAGCCCGGCTCGCGCGCGATGCGGCCGACGAGCGAGTCGTCGCGAAACCTCGACCAGTCGCGATCAAACCGCTCGATGCGCTCGAGCACGGCGGCGAGATCCTCACGCCCGAGAGGCTCGCCGATCGATGAGAGCGGGGTGTGGGCTGACGCGACGCCGATGCGCCACGACGTGCCGATCGCATCGAAAGACGTGGGCTGCGGCGAGGCCTCAGCCGACGAGGGCATCCGCCTTGATGGCCGTGATCGCCTCGCGGAACCCATTGCTTGTGAGCGACGATCCCGCCACCACGGTCACGTTCAGCGTGTCGATGTCTTCGCCGATCACGAGGTCACCGATGCCGCTCGCGAACTGCTCCTGGTAGTTCGCGGTCGTCGGGTTGTTGGGGTTCACCGTGATGTCGACATCCGTGACGATGTCGTTCTCAAGCTCGATAGCGACGATGATGTTTTCGGCGCCATTCGGCGACTGGTAGGGCCCGTTGGCCTGGTAGGCGCCGTCGCGGTAGCTCGCGTCCACCGGCTCTGCGGCGGGCTCGGTCGGCGTCGCGGCCGTCGAGCACCCGGTGAGGGTACCGAGCAGGGCGGCGGTGGCGCCGAGCGGGGCGGCGATTCGTGCCACGGTGGTGCGGGTGGAGCCGGTCATCATGCGGGTCATTGTGTCTCCAGGGCTCGCGTGAGTGGTCAGCCGGCATCCAGCCGACGATCATCAGACTGTCGGGTTTTGGTGGATATTTGCTGAACTTGCATCAAGCAATTGCCGCACGCCGATACAGCCCTACTTTGGGGTGCAGAGCGGTGTCAGCGTCGCCGGCGAGCTCACGTGAAGATGATGGTGCGCTGGCCGTCGAGCAGCACGCGGTCTTCGGCGAACCAGCGAACGGCTTGGCTGAGCGTGCGGCTCTCGATGTCGCGACCAATGACGACGAGCTCGTCGGCCGAGCGCGAGTGGTCGACGCGCGTGACGTTCTGCTCGATGATCGGGCCCTCGTCGAGATCGCTCGTGACGAAGTGTGCGGTGGCCCCGATGAGCTTGACGCCGCGAGCGTGTGCACGCGCGTACGGGTTGGCCCCTTTGAAGCCCGGCAAGAACGAGTGGTGAATGTTGATGGCCCGACCCGCGAGCGCTGCACACAACTCGGGCGAGAAGATCTGCATGTAGCGCGCGAGCACGACGAGTTCGATGTCGTGCTGCTCGACGGCCTCGAGAATGCGGGCTTCCATCGCGGCCTTTTCGTCCGCCGTCGTCACGGGGCGCGATTCAAAGGGCACGTCGTAGAACTCGGCGAGCTCCGCGAGGTCGGGGTGATTGCCGAGCACGAGCGGAATCTCAATGGGCAAGTGCCCGCTGCGCTGCCGGAAGAGCAGATCGTTGAGGCAGTGCGCCGCTTTCGACACGAGCACGAGCGTGCGCAACGGCCGGCCGACGGCGTCGATGCGGCACTCCATGCCGTAGCGGTCGATCACGGGCTGCAGGGCGGCCCGCAGCTCATCGTTGTCGGCGTGCGTCTCGGTTTGCAGGCGCAAGAAGAAACGCCCCGAGCCGAGGCTCGAAAACTGCTGCAGTTCGGTGATGTTGCCCTCGGCCTCGACGATGGCCCCGGTCACGGCATGCACGATGCCGGGTCGGTCGTCGCAGACGAGCGTCACGATCCAGTGGTGGGGAGTGCTCACCCTCTCAGCCTATTGCGACGGATTCCGCGCGCTCGTCGTCGTCAGCGTCGCCGTCCTCGTCGCTCGGCCACACGTACTCGTCGATGATCACCACGAGAGCGACGATTCCGTTGACCATCCAGGTGAGGGCGAGCGGCGTGATGCCGGGGATGAGCGGCGCGACCAACCAGAGGGCCGTCAGGGCCGCCATGCCGAGCAAGTGCGAACGCAACCACGGCCGACCGATCGATCGCTTGAAGAGCAGGTTGCCGAGCAAGTAGAGCGCGGGCGCCGCCACAAGAATCGCGAGCGTCGTGGCATCGAGCGGGTCATCGGGATGCGCGAGCACGAGCTCATCGCCGACCGCTACGAGCACAACCCCGCCCACCAAGATCATGTGCAGGTAGGTATAGGTGAGGCGCGCGATCGCCCCGGATTGCTCAGACCCCGAGATGAACCGGTGCCCGTGCTCGGCCCCGTGGCTGAAGTAGAGCAGCCAGAAGAGAATCGTGCCGACGAAGGCAGCGAGAAACGCGACGATCGTCGACGGCGTGAAGTCGCTGCGGCTGAAGACCGTTCCCGTGACGATAATCGACTCGCCGAGGGCCACGATCATGAAGAGCCCTGCGCGTTCGGCCATGTGGCCGCCCGCGACCGCCCACGAGTCCATGTTCGCGTTGCCGAGCCCGGGTAACCAGTAGCGCACAGTCGGGGCGAACAACTCGATGCCGAGCGCGAGCGCCCAGAACACAAATTGCAGATCGCCACCGACAGCGGCACCGGCGATCCAGAACGGTGCCGAGAACACGAACCACACGCCGATGCGCGTGAGGTTGATCGCATTTCCGTGCTGTCCGACGCGGCGATAGCTCACGACGACAAAGATCGTGCGGCCCAACTGCATGACGACGTACGCGATCGCGAAGGGCCACGCTCGGTCGGCGAAACCGTAGGGGATGGCGGTGCTGAGCACGAGGCCCGCGAGCATCATCGCGATGAGCATCCACCGCACGGGGGTTTTGTCGGGGTTCATCCAGTTGGTGACCCACGCGGTATAAATCCACACCCACCAGACGGCGACGAGCATGAGTGCGCCCTCGAGCACCCCGCGCAGGCTGAGGTTCTCGATGACGTGGTGCGAGAGCTGCGTGACGGCAAAGACGAAGACGAGGTCGAAGAACAGCTCGATGAAGGTCACGCGATCGGCGCCGGGCGCGCGCTTGCGAAAGAGCCGGGCGATGGGCAGGTAGGCAGTCACGGGCACTCCTGTCGGGTGGTGGTGGCGTTAGCCTAGATGCGGATGCCCGTCTCGGGGTCCCCGTGCTCGTCAGCGGCGTTGCGCTGACCGCGAAAGCGTCGTTCTTCTCATGACTAGCTCTGACCGCCCGTTTCCCTGGGTGGGCCTCATCACCCTTGCCGCCGCCATCTTCGTGCTCGTGACGAGCGAGTTCTTGCCCACGGGGCTCTTGCCGATCATGGCCGCCGACCTCGAGGTGTCGAAGTCGCAAATC
>JBDKJR010000013.1:0-13366 GCA_039796515.1 Actinomycetota bacterium | reverse complement strand
AAGGTGATCCCGGCAGGCGGGTTCACGGTGACGGGGTGCGAGAAACCGAGCGCGAACTCGACTCCGTCGCCCTTGGCCTGCACGCGGTAACCGGTTCCGACAACCTCAAGGCCCTTGGAGTAGCCCTGCGTGACGCCGATGATCTGGTTCGCGATGAGGGTGCGCGTCAGCCCGTGCAGCGAGCGCGACGCGCGCTCGTCGTCGGGGCGGGTAACGACAACCTGGTTGTCTTCGATGGCAACCTCGATGGGGCTCGCGACGGTGAGCGCAAGCTCGCCCTTCGGGCCCTTCACGGTGACGGCCTGGCCGTCAATCTTTACCTCGACACCACCGGGGATGTCGATGGGCATGCGTCCGATACGTGACATGGCGGGTTACCACACGTAGGCGAGGACTTCCCCACCCACGCCCTTCTTCATCGCCTCACGGTCGGTCAACAGACCCGAGGAAGTCGACAGGATCGCCACACCAAGGCCACCAAGAACGGTGGGGATCTCGGTGGACTTTGCGTACACGCGCAGACCCGGCTTCGACACGCGCTTGATGCCGGCGATCGACCGCTCGCGGTTCGGGCCGTACTTGAGCGACAGCGTCAGGGTGCTGCCAACGCGGGCGTCAGCGACGGCCCAGTCGGCGATGTAGCCCTCGCGCTTGAGGATCTCGGCGATGTGCGTCTTCAGCTTCGAGCTGGGGAGCGACACCGAGTCGTGGAACGCCGAGTTGGCGTTCCGCAGTCTGGTCAGCAAGTCTGCGACCGGATCTGTCATCGTCATGATGAGTGTTTCCGTTTCTCGTCCGGTTTCGACGCCCGGTACACCGGGAGCCGACCTGGCCGATCGTGGTCCGAAGACCGGATGGAGTTGTTACTGGGCAGCGTCGGTCGAGCGGAAGGGGAAACCGAGCTCACGCAGAAGAGCGCGGCCCTCGTCATCCGTCTTCGCCGTCGTGACGACAGTGATGTCGAAACCGCGAACGCGGTCGATCTTGTCCTGGTCGATCTCGTGGAACACGCTCTGCTCTTGGAGACCGAAGGTGTAGTTGCCGTTTCCGTCGAACTGCGTGGCGCTCAGGCCACGGAAGTCGCGGATGCGCGGAAGCGCGAGAGTGATCAGGCGGTCCATGAACTCCCACGCACGGTCGCCACGCAACGTGACGTGCGCACCAATCGGCATGCCTTCGCGCAGCTTGAACTGTGCGATCGACTTGCGCGCCTTGGTGACCTGGGGCTTCTGACCCGTGATCGCCGTGAGGTCTTTGACGGCACCGTCGATGACCTTCGAGTCACGAGCGGCTTCACCAACACCAGTGTTCACGACGATCTTGACGAGCGCGGGAACCTGGTGCGGGTTGGTGTACCCGAACTGCTCGGTGAGGGTCTTCGTGATCTCAGCGCGGTACTTCTGCTTGAGGCGCGGCTGGACCTTGTTCGCCACGGCGGCGCCAGCCGGCGCGGCAGTTTCGGTTGACATTAGAGCTTCTCACCTGACTTCTTGGCGTACCGCACGCGGACGGTCTTCTTGACGCCGTTCTTTTCGACGACCTCTTCGCGGAAACCCACGCGGGTCGGCTTCTTGGTCTTCGGGTCGACGAGGGCCACGTTCGACACGTGGATCGGCGCCTCTTGCGTCTCGATGCCACCCGTCTTCGTGCCGCGCTGCGTCTGGCCGACGCGAACGTGCTTCGTGACGTAGTTGACACCCTCGACGATCACGCGGTTCTTCTCCGCGATGACCTCGATGACACGACCCTGCTTGCCGCGGTCGCCGCCGCGAGCTTCGGTCGCGCCGCTGATCACCTGGACGAGATCGCCCTTCTTGATCTTGGCCATGGTTACAGCACCTCCGGGGCGAGCGAGACGATCTTCATGAACTTCTTGTCGCGAAGCTCGCGACCGACCGGTCCGAAGATGCGGGTTCCACGGGGGTCGCCATCGTTCTTCAGGATGACGGCCGCGTTCTCGTCGAACTTGATGTATGAGCCATCGGCGCGACGCGTCTGCTTGACGGTACGCACGATGACAGCCTTGACGACATCACCCTTTTTGACGTTGCCGCCAGGGATCGCGTCTTTGACGGTGGCAACGATGATGTCGCCGAGACCCGCGTAGCGACGGCCAGAGCCACCGAGAACGCGAATCGTCAAGAGCTCTTTGGCGCCCGTGTTGTCGGCAACCTTGACTCTGGATTCTTGCTGAAGCATTTCTTACTCCTAGTGGGCAAGCAGGCGATGCCTACTTGGCCTTCTCGAGAATCTCGACGAGGCGCCAGCGCTTCGTAGCGGACAGGGGACGGGTCTCAGAGATGAGCACGAGGTCGCCGATGCCGGCGGTGTTGAGCTCGTCGTGCGCCTTGACCTTCGACGTACGGCGGATGACCTTGCCGTACAGCGGGTGCTTCACGCGGTCTTCGACCTCGACAACGATGGTCTTCTCCATCTTGTCGCTGGTCACCAGGCCACGACGCACCTTGCGGTAGCCGCGAGCGGCCTCGTCACGAACATCGTGCGCCGCCGACTCGTGGCCGGCAGCGGCCTTCTTCTCGGTGGTCGCCATTAGTTCTTCTCCTCAGTGTTGTCCGACGTCGCGGGCCCGGCCTCGGCCGCAGCCTCGGTCTTCGCCTTCGCGGCCTTCTTCGCCGGCTTCTCCGGAACCTCAACGGGTGCCGGGGTCGCTCGCAATCCGAGCTCACGCTCGCGAATGATCGTGTAGATGCGCGCGATATCGCGCTTCACCGCACGAAGACGGCCGTGGCTCTCGAGCTGGCCGGTGGCCGCCTGGAAGCGCAGGTTGAACAGCTCTTCCTTGGCCTTCTTCAGCTCGTCGACGAGTCGCTCGTCTTCAAACGTGTCGAGCTCGACAGGTGCCAGCTCTTTCGATCCGATCGCCATTACGCGTCGCCTCCCTCGCGCTTGATGATGCGTGCCTTGAGGGGCAGCTTGTGAATGGCACGAGTCATGGCCTCACGAGCGAGCTGCTCGTTGACGCCGGCGACCTCGAAGAGGACGCGACCCGGCTTGACGTTCGCGACCCACCACTCGGGCGAACCCTTACCCGAACCCATGCGGGTTTCAGCGGGCTTCTTGGTGAGCGGGCGGTCGGGGTAGATGTTGATCCACACCTTGCCACCACGCTTGATGTGACGCGTCATGGCAATACGAGCGGACTCGATCTGACGGTTCGTGACATACGCGGGCGTGAGCGCCTGGATGCCGAACTCGCCGAACGTCACCTCGGTGCCACCGGTCGCGTGTCCACTCCGCTTGGGGTGGTGCTGCTTGCGGTACTTGACCTTGCGGGGAATCAGCATTGTTCCTAGCCTTCCGCTCCGGCCGCGACGGGAGCCGCAGCAGCGGCCGGACGGCCACCATCACGACGAGGACCGCGGTCCGAATCACGACGCTCGGGGCGCGACGACTTCTGGGTCGCCTGCTCGCGAGCAAGTTCTTTGTTGGTGATGTCACCCTTGTAGATCCAGACCTTCACGCCAATGCGGCCGAAGGTGGTCTTGGCCTCGTAGAAGCCGTAGTCGATGTTCGCGCGCAGGGTGTGCAGGGGCACACGGCCTTCGCGGTAGAACTCTGACCGGCTCATCTCAGCGCCGCCCAATCGACCCGACACCTGGATGCGAACACCCTTGACGGTGCCGGTGCGCTGTGCGCCCTGCAGACCCTTGCGCATCGCGCGGCGGAAGGCCACGCGTGCGCTGAGCTGCTCGGCGATGCCTTGAGCAACCAACTGAGCCTCGGCCTCGGGGTTCTTGACCTCAAGGATGTTGAGCTGAATCTGCTTGCCGGTGAGCTTCTCGAGGTCGGCACGAATGCGCTCGGCCTCGGCGCCACGACGACCGATCACGATGCCCGGGCGGGCCGTGTGGATGTCGACGCGAACACGGTCACGCGTACGCTCGATCTCGATGCGGGCAACGCCAGCGCGGTCGAGGCTCTTGGTGAGCATCGAGCGAATCTTGACGTCTTCGGCAACGTAGTCCGAGTACCGCTGGCCGGCCTTGGTCGAGTCAGAGAACCAGCGCGACACGTGGTCGGTGGTGATTCCGAGTCGGAAACCGTACGGGTTGACTTTCTGGCCCATGACTACTTGCTCGCCTTCTTCTTGCCGGTGCTCGAACCCGTCGCGACCAGCTCATCCGGCGTGGCGAGCACGACGGTGATGTGGCTGGTGCGCTTGAGGATGCGGAACGCACGACCCTGAGCGCGCGGCTGGAACCGCTTGAGGGTCGCACCCTCGTCGACGAAAGCGCGCGAGACGTAGAGGTCTTGCTCGTCGAGGAAGGTGTTCGCAGCATCCGCCTTCACGCGTGCGTTGGCGATAGCCGCAGCGACGAGCTTGTAGACGGGCTCGCTCGCACCCTGGGGCGCGAACTTCAGGATGGCAAGGGCCTCGAGGGCTTGCTTGCCGCGGATCAGGTCGACGACGCGACGAGCCTTCTGAGGCGTCACGCGGATGTGTCGCACGCGGGCGATCGACTCCACCATGTCAGTACTCCTCTTCACGCCGCCGGGTTACCGGCGACGACCCTTCTTGTCGTCCTTCTCGTGGCCGCGGAAGGTGCGGGTCGGCGCGAACTCGCCGAGCTTGTGGCCGACCATGGTCTCGGTCACGAACACGGGGATGTGCTTGCGACCGTCGTGCACGGCAATGGTGTGTCCGAGCATGGCGGGCACAATCATCGAACGGCGCGACCAGGTCTTGATGACGTTCTTCGTGCTGGCCTCGTTCTGGGCGAACACCTTGCGGAGCAGGTGGTCGTCGACGAACGGACCCTTTTTGAGACTGCGAGGCATTGTTCTCGACTCCTACTAGCGCTTCTTGCCAACGTTGCGGCGACGGACGATGAGCTTGTCGCTCTCTTTTTTGCGACCACGCGTGCGGCCCTCAGACTGGCCCCACGGGCTGACCGGGTGGCGACCACCACTGGTCTTGCCCTCACCACCACCGTGCGGGTGGTCAATCGGGTTCATCGCGACACCACGAACGGTCGGGCGAACGCCCTTCCAGCGCATGCGGCCGGCCTTACCCCAGTTGATGTTCGACTGCTCGGCGTTGCCGACCTCGCCGACCGTCGCGCGGCAGCGCGCGTCAACGTTGCGGATTTCGCCCGAGGGCAAACGCAGCTGGGCGTAGGGGCCGTCTTTCGCCACAAGGCGAACCGAGGCTCCGGCCGAGCGCGCCATCTTCGCGCCGCCACCGGGGCGAAGCTCGATGGCGTGGATGACCGTACCCACGGGGATGTTGCGCAACGGCAGGTTGTTGCCGGGCTTGATATCGGCCGAGGGACCCGACTCGACGATGTCGCCCTGCGCGAGCTTGTTGGGAGCCAAGATGTAGCGCTTGGTGCCATCAACGAAGTGCAGCAGCGCGATGCGCGCGGTGCGGTTCGGGTCGTACTCGATGTGCGCAACCTTGGCGTTCACGCCGTCTTTGTCATTGCGACGGAAGTCGATGACGCGGTACTGACGCTTGTGGCCACCGCCGATGTGGCGGGTGGTGATGCGACCCGAGTTGTTGCGGCCACCGGTCTTGGGCAGCGGCCGGAGCAGCGACTTCTCAGGAGTCGAGCGCGTGATCTCACTGAAGTCAGAGACCGACGAACCGCGACGACCCGGAGTCGTGGGCTTGTACTTGCGAATAGCCATTGTCGTTGTTCCTTCGTGCCTAGCCGACGGCCGTGAAGATGTCGATGGAGCCCGACTTCAGGGTCACGATGGCGCGCTTGGTGTCTTTGCGCTTACCGGTGCCGAAGCGGGTGCGGCGGGTCTTGCCCGTGCGGTTGAGGGTGTTCACCGTGGCGACCTTGACCGAGAAGATCTTTTCGATCGCGAGCTTGATCTCGGTCTTGTTCGCACGGGGGTCAACGAGGAACGTGTACTTTCCGTCGTCGATGAGCGCGTAGCTCTTCTCACTCACGACGGGCGCGATGATGATGTCGCGCGGGTCTTTGTTCTGAGCGACAGCGTGGATGCTCATGCGCCGGCCTCTTCCTTCTTCGTCTTCGCGGCCACGAAGGCGCTGTAGGCGCCCTTGGTGAACACGACATCGTCGCTGACCAGCACGTCATAAGCGTTGAGCTGGTCGGGGCTGATCACGTGCAGGTTCTTGAGGTTGCGCACGCTCTTGCGGTTGAGCTCGTCGTCACGCTCGATCACGACGAGAACCTTGCGGCCCGTCGTGAGCTGGGCGAGAACGGCGGCTGCGGCCTTGGTCGAGGGCACGTCAGAGCCGAAGCCCTCAACGACGTGCAGACGCTCGCCACGAGCGCGGTCGCTCAGCGCGCCCAGGAGGGCGGCCGCGATCATCTTCTTGGGGGTGCGCTGCGCGTAGTTGCGCGGCGTCGGGCCGTGAACGATGCCACCACCGCGGTGCTCGGGAGCACGCACGGAACCCTGGCGGCTGCGGCCGGTGCCCTTCTGCTTGAAGGGCTTGACACCCGAACCCGAGACCTCGCCGCGACCCTTGGTCGAGTGAGTGCCCTGGCGGGCGGCCGCGAGCTGAGCCACGACGACCTGGTGCAGCAGCGGAACGTTGGTGGAGACGTCGAAAACCGCGGCGGGCAGGTCGACCGAACCGGTCTTCTTGCCGGCAGCGTCGATTACGTCGAGCGTGGTTGCCATGGCGATTACGCTCCCTTCACGGCGTTGCGAACGAAAACGAGACGGCCACGAGCACCGGGAACCGCGCCCTTGATGAGGAGCAGACCCTTCTCGAGGTCGACAGAGTGAACGAGCAGGTTCATGACCGTCACGCGGTCACCACCCATGCGGCCCGCCATGCGCATGCCCTTGAAGACGCGGCTGGGGGTCGACGAGGCGCCGATCGAGCCGGGCTTGCGGTGGTTGCGGTGCGAACCGTGCGAGGCCGAAACACCCTTGAAGTTGTGGCGCTTCATGACACCCGCGAAGCCCTTGCCCTTGCTCGTGCCGACGACGTCGACGAGCTGGCCCGCCTCGAAGATGTCGACCGAGAGGAGCTGGCCGGGGGTGTACTGCGCGGCGTCAGCCGTGCGCACCTCGGTGAGGTGGCGGCGGGGCGTGCTGCCCGCCTTCTCAAAGTGGCCGCTGAGCGGCTTGGTGACCTTGCGCGGGTCAATGGCGCCGTAGGCGATCTGAACGGCCGAGTAGCCGTCGACCTCGGGGGTGCGCACCTGCGTCACCACGTTGGGCGAAATCTCTACGACGGTGACGGGCACGAGCTTGTTGTTCGCGTCCCACACCTGCGTCATGCCGAGCTTCGTGCCCAGCAGACCCTTGGTCGTCTTGGTTGCAGACATGTCCGGGTTCCTTAGAGCTTGATCTCGATGTTGACGTCGGCGGGCAGGTCGAGGCGCATGAGCGAGTCGACCGCCTTCGGCGTCGGATCGATGATGTCGATGAGACGCTTGTGCGTGCGCTTTTCGAAGTGCTCGCGGCTGTCTTTGTACTTGTGGGGCGACCGGATGACGGCGATGACGTTCTTCTCCGTCGGCAGCGGCACGGGGCCCACCACAGTGGCGCCGGCACGGGTGACCGTGTCGACGATCTTGCGCGCCGATGCGTCGAGACCTGCGTGGTCATACGACTTAAGTCGGATGCGGATCTTCTGTCCCGCCATGCTCAACTCTCTTCCTTCTTGGACGTGATGCGCCCATCAGGGCACACCTCACGCGGAGCGCAATCGCTGTCGCACCACTGTTCTTCTGTCAAACGAACGGCGCTGACTCAACGGCACCGACCGACCCCCGCGCTCGGGCGTGTCGCCCGGCTGGGCAACGCACACGAACAGGCACAGGGATACCCCTGTGCCGATCGGAGTGGGTTTAAGCTGTGTTCTTCTGCCCGCGGCCTAGGCTCATCACACCGTGCACGACCCCTTCGGAGAAAGGGCGGTGAGGTGCTCGTCCTATGCACTGCCTGGCAGTGAGCCGCGCTAAAGCACGGCATGTGGAACTAGAAGAGTCTGCCACACGGCCCACACCCGTGCAACCCGGGCGTGTCGCGGGGGCCGCGACACGCCGAAGAACCCCAAAACTCGGCTGCGCGAACCGCTTGTGGGCCCGAAAACGGGCTCTGCGGCGCACTCTCGGCCGAAAAACCCGGCTAGGCCGGGGTGTTGTCGGGCTCGGCAACCGCGGTTGATCCGGCCCGCGGGCGCAGGATGAGCAGCTCGACGAGCAGAATTGCCACGAAGCCGGCGACGGCGAGCGCGGCGGCCGCGGCTCCGGCAATGGCGAGCACGAGCATCCCCCACGAATCGCCGCCCCCGCCGTTCGCCGCAACCGTGACGACCGCGAGCGCGGCAACGTTGATGACGATGGCCAGAATGAGCGACACGATGTGGCTCACGATGCGCGCTCGCCGTGACCGCCGACGCAAAGAAATGCTGCCGATCGTCACGAAGAGGGCGAAGAGAGCGAGCCCGATGCCGAGGAGCCCGAAGAGCACGCGCGGCGTCTGATCGACGAGCGTGGCCACCGGATCGACCGAATCGGCGAGGCCGAAAACCCCCAGAATCAGCCACGCGACACCCACGGTGATGGCGAGGATCAGCACAATTTCGAGCACAACGCGGCGGGTCATCATCGACCTTTCGTCCGGGGCAGGCGGTGCCGCGAGCCTAGCGGGCGGGCTCGTTGGGCGCGAGAGATACGCCTCCCCCGAACACCGTGCGCACCAGGGGAACGCCCGGCCGGTAGGCGAGATAGCGGTAGTCAGGGGCATCCAGGATGACCGCATCACCCCGCGCCCCCACCCCCAGGTGCCCGACATCGGTGCGCCGCAGCGCCCGCGCTCCCCCGCGAGTTGCCGCGGCGAGCGCTTCGAGCGGAGTCATGCCGAGCTCGCGCACCGCGAGCGCCACGGCCAGCGGCACGCTGCTCGAGTAGTTCGACCCCGGGTTGCAGTCGCTCGCGATCGCGACGGCGACGCCCGCGTCAAGCAAGCGCCGCGCATCGGGGTAGGGCTGCTTCGTTGAGTACTCGACGAGCGGCAGCAGGGTCGCGACGGTGCCGGCTCCCCCGCGGGCGCTCTCGGCGAGCGCGTCGACGTCGGCGTCGGTGAGGTTCGTGCAGTGGTCGACACTCGCGGCATCGAGCTCGACGGCAAGGGCGACTCCGCCGTCGGCGTCGAGTTGGCCGGCGTGGACGCGCAGCCCGAGCCCCGCATCCCGACCCGCCGTGAGAATGCGCCGAGCCTCGTCAACCGTGAAGGCGCCCGAGTCGATAAAGACGTCGACCCAGCGGGCGTGCGGCGCGCAGGCGGCGAGCATGTCGCCGCACACGAGGTCGACGTAGGCCTCGCGGTCGTCCGCGTAGTCGGCCGGCACGACGTGCGCGCCGAGAAAGGTGGTTTCGTCGGTGACCTCGCGCGCGATGCGGAGGGCGCGCTCTTCGTCGACGAGGGTCAGGCCGTATCCGCTCTTGATCTCGAGCGTCGTCGTGCCCTGGGCCCGCGATTGGGCAACGAGGTGGGCGAGTCGCGCCCGCAGGTCATCGTCGCTCGCAGCGCGCGTCGCCGCCACGGTCGTGCGAATGCCGCCCGCTGTGTAGGGGCGACCCGTCATGCGGGCCTCGAATTCGGCGACGCGATCGCCCGCGAACAGGAGGTGGCTGTGGCTGTCGACGAAGCCGGGGATGACCGCGGCGCCCTCGGCGTCGATGCGCGTGTCAGCGGCGGGGGCCGCCGTGGCGTCGCCGACCCACGCGACGTGCCCTTCGTCGATCACGAGCGCCGCGTCGGTGCGAATCGGCCGGTCGGAGTCGGTCGGGTCGAGCGTGACGAGTTGCCCGATATTCGTGATGACGGTACTCATGAACCCTCTCCCCCCGTGCGGGTTGCGAGCCCAGCAAGTGCCTCGAGCACGCACAGTGCGGCGAGACGAACCGTGCGCTGATCAGGAGTATCGCGCATGGCATCGAGTTCGGTGAGGTCAATGCTCATGACGGCCGGATGCGCTCCCGCAAGCCGCGCCGCCGTGCGCAGCTCGATCGCGCTCAGGCCACCGGGAACGCTCGCCGGGCAGCCCGGGGCGACGCTGCGGTCGCACACATCAATGTCGAGGTCGACGTGCACGGGGCCGCCCGCCGACGCCGCACGATCGAGCGCCGCGGTCATGGCGGATTCGATCGGAGTGCTCAGCAGCTCGGCGCGCGTGACGACGGTGATGCCGTGTTCAGCGGCCCGCGCGCGGTAGGCGTCGGAGTTGGCGAGCGGTTCGATGCCGAGCTGGCTCACGCGCGAGCCGTCGAGGCCCGCCTCGAGCAAGCGACGCACGGGCGAGCCGTTGGTGATTCCGTCGCGCAAGTCGTGGTGGGCGTCGAGCGTGACGAGGCCCGCGGTCGCGAGGTGCGCGCCCCACGCGCCGAGAGCAGCAGGGACCGTCGCGGCGTTGTCGCCGCCGAGCACGATCACGAGGGATGCCGTGGCCGCGAGTTCGGCAACCCGCGCCGTCGCGGCCTGCTCCCCCGCGCCGTCGGGCTCAGGCACATCGCCCGCGTCGAGCACGGTCACGCGCGAGCCGTCGGGACGGGCGAGCGTGTCGGCGGAGTAGTAGCGCAGGGCATCCCGAATCGCCGCGGGAGTCGTGTGCGCTTGCCCCGGCGAGAGCGCGGTCCGCCAGGTCGGGATGCCCACGAGCACCGCATCGGCGTGCGAGCCCGGCTCCCAGGCCGGCCAGTCGCCCGCCCGCGGCCACAGCGGGTCGTGCGCGAGCACGGTCACTCGCCCTCGCGCATGGGAATGCGCACGCCGAGGTCGGCGACGATCTGCTCGCCCTCGGTGTAGCCCGCGTCGATGTGGCGAATGACGCCCATGCCGGGGTCGTTCGTAAGCACGCGCTGCACTTTCTGGCCGGCGAGCGCCGTGCCGTCGGCGACGACGACTTGGCCGGCATGGATCGACCGGCCAATACCGACTCCCCCCCCGTGGTGAATCGAGACCCACGTGGCACCCGACGCCGTATTGACGAGCGCGTTGAGCAGCGGCCAGTCGGCGATCGCGTCGCTGCCGTCTTTCATCGATTCGGTCTCGCGGTAGGGGCTCGCGACGGACCCTGAGTCGAGGTGGTCACGACCGATCGCGACGGGGGCGCTGAGCTCGCCCGACGCGACCATGTCGTTGAAGCGCTCGCCCGCCTTGTCGCGCTCGCCGTAGCCGAGCCAGCAGATACGTGCCGGCAGGCCTTGGTAGTGCACGCGCTCTTGCGCCATCGGGATCCAGCGCTGCAGGCTTTCGTTCTCGGGGAACATCTCGAGCACGGCGCGGTCGGTCGCCGCGATGTCGGCGGGGTCGCCGCTCAGGGCCGCCCAGCGGAACGGTCCCTTACCTTGCGCGAAGAGCGGGCGGATGTAGGCGGGCACGAACCCGGGGAACGAGAACGCGTCGGCGTAGCCCGCCGCGCGAGCCTCGGTGCGGATGTTGTTGCCGTAGTCGAAGACCTCGGCTCCGGCGCGCTGGAACTCGACCATCGCCTCGACCTGCAGCGCCATCGACGCACGGGATGCCGCGGCGAAGCCAATGGGGTCACGCTCGCGTGCCGTGTGCCACTCGTCGACGGTGTGCTCGACGGGCAGGTACGCGAGCGGATCGTGCGCACTCGTCTGGTCGGTGACGATGTCGATCGGGGCACCCATGGCGAGCAAGCGCGGGAAGACCTCGGCCGCGTTGCCGAGCACGCCGATCGAGAGCCCGCGGCGGGCATCCCGTGCCGCGATTGCCAACTCGAGGGCGTGCTCGAGGGAGTCGGCCTGCACGTCGAGATAGCGGTGCTCAACGCGGCGGGCGATGCGGCTGGGGTCAACGTCGACGCAGATTGCGACGCCGTCGTTCATCGTCACGGCGAGCGGCTGAGCGCCGCCCATGCCGCCGAGTCCGCCGGTGAGGGTGATGGTGCCCGCGAGGGTTCCCCCGAACTTCTGCGTTGCCACGGCGGCGAAGGTCTCGAAGGTGCCCTGCAGAATGCCCTGCGTGCCGATGTAGATCCACGAGCCGGCCGTCATCTGGCCGTACATCGTGAGGCCGAGCGCCTCGAGGCGACGGAACTCATCCCAGTTGGCCCAGTCGCCCACGAGGTTCGAGTTCGCGAGCAACACGCGCGGCGCCCACTCGTGCGTCTGCATGACGCCGACCGGGCGCCCCGACTGCACGAGCATCGTCTCGTCACCCTTGAGCGTCGCGAGCGTGCGGGTCAGCGCGTCGAAGCTCGCCCAGTCGCGCGCGGCCTTGCCGGTGCCGCCATAGACGACGAGCTCATCGGGGTGCTCGGCAACCTCCGGGTCGAGGTTGTTCTGCAGCATGCGCAGGGCGCCCTCTTGCTGCCAGCCGAGCGTGTGCAACTGGGTTCCGCGGTGGGCGCGAACGGGGCGGGGGCCGCTGGGTGATGGTGCTGCGCCGGATGCTGCGGCCCGTGCCGCACTGCCGGTGAGCGTCATGGTCGTCTCCTGTCGTCAGGTCTAGCGAATCTCGGTGACCGCGCGCGCGGCGGCCAACAGCGTGCCGTCGTGCGTGAGTCGCACGGCGTTCTCGATTTCGGGGGCGAGGTAGCGGTCGGGGCCGGGGCCCGGAACGTGCTCGCGCAAGGCCGCGACGACGGCCGCGGTGGCCGCGGCCGGCTCGATGCCGCGCAGGTCGAGGCCCCGCGCGGCCGTGAGCAGCTCGATCGCGACGACCCGCGTCAGCCCATCGATCGCGCGCCGCAGTTTGCGCGCGGCCGACCACCCCATCGCCACGTGGTCTTCTTGCATCGCGCTCGACGGAATCGAGTCGACACTCGCGGGCACGGCGAGGCGCTTGAGCTCGCTCACGATTCCCGCTTGCGTGTATTGCGCAATCATGTGGCCCGAGTCGACACCGGGGTCGTGGGCGAGAAACGGCGGCAGGCCCTGGTTGCGGCTCGCGTCGAGAAAGCGGTCGGTGCGCCGCTCGCTCATGCTCGCGAGGTCGGCCACAGCGATGGCGAGAAAATCGAGCACGTAGCCGAGGGGCGCGCCATGGAATGAGCCGTTCGAGACCACGCGACCGTCGAGCGTCACGACGGGGTTGTCGACAGAGCTTGCGAGCTCGCGATTCGCGACCATGGCCGCGTGCGCCATCGTGTCGCGCACGGCCCCGTGCACCTGGGGCGCGCAGCGCAGCGAATAGGCGTCTTGCACGCGCTGGCAGTCGTCGTGCCCGTCGGTCACCGTGCGGTGGCTCGCGACGATGGGCGAACCACTGAGCACGCGACGCAGGTTTCCGGCGCTCGTCGCGATACCGGGGTGGGGGCGCAAGTGTTGCAGCTCCTCAGCGAACGGGCGATCGGAACCCAGTAGGCCTTCGACGCTCATCGCCGCGGCGAGGTCGGCCGTGGCCACGAGACGGTCGAGGTCAGTGAGGGCGAGAG
>JBDKJR010000012.1:0-4631 GCA_039796515.1 Actinomycetota bacterium | reverse complement strand
CAACGAAGAGCTCGGTCGAGCTGAGCTCACCGACATCGGCGCGGTGCTCACCAACCCCGTCGCTCTCGCGCAGTTCCCGCACACCGTCTTCGCGTCGATCATGTTCGCCGCGGTCGTCATGGTCGCCGTCGCGGCGTACCACCTCTCGAAGAACCAGTACCTCGACGAGATGCGCACCGCCTTGCGCTTCGGCCTCATCGTCAACATCGTGGCGTTCATTGGCGTTGCCCTGTCGGGTGACCAGCTGGGCCTCGTCATGGTGGCCACGCAGCCGATGAAGATGGCCGCCGCCGAGGCGCTCTACGAGACCACCACGGCAGCATCCTTCTCGATCTTCACGTGGGGCACGCCGGATGGCTCGAGCGAGCTGTACTCGATCCGCATCCCGTATCTGCTCTCGTTCTTGTCGACGCACGATGTCATGGGCACGGTCGAAGGCATCAACGACCTGCAGGCCCAGTACGCGGCCGAGTTCGGCCCCGGCGACTACACGCCCATCATTTGGATCACCTACTGGAGCTTCCGGTGGATGATCGGCCTCGGAGCCCTCGCCGCTCTCGTCTCGGTCGTTGGCCTCTGGCTGACGCGCGGCGGCCGCACTCCGCAGAAGAGCTGGATGTGGAAGGTCGCGATCTGGTCGGCCCCCGTGCCGCTCGTTGCGAGCCTTGTCGGCTGGATCTTCACCGAAATGGGTCGCCAACCGTGGATCGTGTTCGGCCTCATGAAGACCGAAGATGGCGTCTCACCGGGCGTCTCGGGGCTCGAAGTGCTCATCTCGCTCATCGCCTTCACGCTCATCTACGGAGTGCTCGCGGTCGTCGAGTTCAAGCTCATCGTGCGCGCTGCTGTTGATGGCCCGAAGGACTGGGCGAAATACAGCGACGGCTCGGACGACAACGGCCAGGCCGACGTCGACCCCACCAAGCTCGCGACCGTCTACTAGGAATACGGAGACTTACGCATCATGGACCTCGCATACCTCTGGTTCGGAATCGTCGGATTCCTGTTCATCGGCTACTTCGTGCTCGACGGCTTCGACTTCGGCGTCGGCATGGCACTGCCCTTCCTCGGCAAAGACGACACCGATAAGCGCGTCATGATCAACACGATCGGCCCGGTCTGGGATCTCAACGAGACGTGGCTCATCGTGGCGGGTGCGTCGCTCTTCGCGGCCTTCCCCTACTGGTACGCCACGCTGTTTGACGGCTTCTATCTGGCTCTGCTGCTCATCTTGCTCGCGCTCATCGCGCGCGGTGTCTCGTTCGAGTACCGCCGCCTGGGCCGGTCTGACCGTTGGAAGAGCTGGTTTGACTGGATGATCGTGGTGGGCTCGGCCGTTCCGGCCCTGCTGTGGGGCGTCGCCTTCGCCAACATCATCCAAGGCGTCGCGATCGACGAGACGGGCACCTACACGGGCACGCTCTTCGACTTGCTCAACCCCTACGGGCTGCTGGGCGGACTCACGACCCTCATGCTGTTCTTCACCCACGGAGTGCAGTTCCTTGCGCTCAAGACCGATGGTGACCTGCGGCTTCGGGCACAGGCTCTCGCCGTGCGCTCGGGCCTCATCACGATCGTTGTCGCGGCGGCCTTCCTCGTCTGGACGGTGGTGCAGCATCTCGACATCGCGCACCTGCCGGTGCTCGTGGGACTCGCGGCCGCCGCTGCGGTCGCGCTGATCGGCTCGTGGGTGGCCAACCGTGTGGGCCGCGAGAAGATCGCGTTTGGCCTCATGGCTGCCACGATCGCCCTCGCGGTGTCGAGCATCCTCGCCGCCCTGTACCCGAACGTGATGCCGTCGACCACTGACCCGGCCTTCAGCCTCACGATCGAGAACGCATCGAGCTCGGACTACACGCTGCAGGTCATGACGTGGGTCGCCGTGATTATGATGCCTCTCGTGCTCGCCTACCAGTTCTTCACCTACTGGGTCTTCCGGCGCCGAATTACGCGTGAGTCGATCCCGGTGGCAGCACACTGAAGCCCCTCGACCCCCGACTGCTGACAACCGCGTCGGCCGCCCGCTTTCTGCTGGCGGCCGGCGCGGTCGTCGCCGTCGCACACACGCTCAGCATCATCGCGTTCTGCTGGTTTGCCGCGCAGTCGGTCGCGGGAGTCATCGCGGGCACGCCGATCGACGAACTCGGTGGCCCGATCATCGCGACCGCTCTCAGCATTGTCGCTCGGGCCCTCACACAAGCGCTGCTCGATGGCCTCTCGGTGCAGGGGGCCGCTCGCGTGAAGAGCCAGTTGCGCGCCCGCATGATTGACGCGGTTGATGTCGGCGGCTCGGCCTTGCTCGGCTCGACGTCGAGCGCTCGCGTCGCGACGCTGCTCGGTCAGGGCCTCGACGCGCTCGACGGCTACATCGGCCGCTACCTCCCGCAGCTCATTCTGACCGCCGTCGCCACCCCGATCATCGTCGCGGTTCTGCTCCTCGCCGATCTCGCAACCGGTATCACGGTCATCGTGACGCTGCCGATCATCCCCGTCTTTATGGTGCTCATCGGTATGTCCACTCGGGCCGTGCAGAAGAAACAGTGGAGTCTTCTCACCACTCTGGCCCAGGGCTTCCTCGAAGTGGTGCAGGGGCTCTCGACGCTCATGATCTTCGGGCGCCAGCACCGGCAGGCCGAGCGCATTGCCGCCGTGACCGAGCAGTATCGTCGCCGCACGATGAGTGTTGTGCGCCTGTCGTTTCTCTCGGGCTTCGCTCTCGAACTCGCCGCGAGTCTCTCGGTGGCGCTCGTGGCGGTATCCATCGGCATTCGACTGATCGACGGCGAGATTTTGCTTGCCCTCGGCCTCTTCGTGCTTGTGCTCGTGCCTGAGGCGTATCTCCCGTTGCGGCAAGTAGGCGCGCAGTTCCATGCCGCGAGCGAGGGGATCGCTGCGGCTGACGAGGTGCTCTCGCTCCTCGAGTCGGCACCTCGTGGTGATCGCCACGACTCGACATTGAGCGACCTCGAACCGGGGGCCGAGGGTCGCGGGTCGACGACGATCGCGCCGGGGGCCGAGGGTCGCGGGTCGACGACGATCGCGCCGGGGGCATCCGTACCCGCCCTCGCCGTGCGCGATCTGACGGTGCGCCGCGGCGACTGCGTTGTCATCGATTCGCTCACCGCATCGTGGATGCCCGGCACCCTGCTCGCGATCACCGGCCCCAGCGGTGCAGGCAAGAGCACGTTGCTCGCGGCCCTGCTCGGCCTCGTGGAGCACGATGGCGACGTCGAGCTCGCAGGATTGCCCGTGCCCGCCACCGATCGCATCGCCCGCATGGCGTGGAGTGGCCAGCGTCCCGACTTAACCGGGGGCCCGCTCGATGAGGTCGTGGGGCTCGGGGCACTCACGGTTGACCCGGCGCGTGTGACGGCGTCTCTGCAGTGGGCCGCTGCGGGCGATGTGCCGCGCGACACTGTGGTGGGCGCCGCGGGCGACGGGTTGTCGGGCGGCCAAGCGCAGCGGGTCGCACTGGCGCGAGCGCACTATCGCGCGATCGATCGTGACTGTCGTGTGGTGCTCGTCGACGAGCCCACGTCGGCGCTTGACGCCGCGAGCGAGCAGCGCGTCATTGCCGGCTTGCGCGAACTCGCGCGTGAGGGTCGACTCGTCGTGGTCGTGACCCATCGTCGCGCGATCATGGCCGCCGCTGATGAGGTGCTCGAGATCGCGCCCGCCTACCCCGCATCGCGGACGCGCGAGGGGGCGACCTCATGACGACGACCACTTCCGCAGCCCGTCGTGCCGTGTTACGGGCATCGATGCCGCCGGCTCGGGCGTTCGCTCCCGCTCTTGCCCTGGGCGTGCTCGCGAGCGGCTCAGCGGTTGCGCTGCTGGCGACGAGTGCGTGGCTCATTGCGCGCTCCGCCGAACAACCCCCCATTCTCTTTCTGGGGTTTGCCATCGTTGGCGTGCGAGCGTTCGCGCTCGGTCGAGCCGTTTTCCGGTACCTCGAACGCCTCGTGGCGCACGATGCCGCCTTCCGCGCTCTCAGCACGTTGCGCGTGGGGGTCTTTCGGAGGGTGCTCCCCGTCGCCCCCGATGGGCTCCGCGGGGTTCGGCGCGGTGACCTCCTGACCGCGCTCGTGCGCGACGTCGATGCTCTGCAAGACCTGCCGTTGCGTGTGCTGCAGTCACTCGTGACGGCCAGCATCGTGGCGGGGCTCAGTGTCGTCGGCGTGTGGTGGGTCGCGCCGAGGGCCGGCGCGACGCTGCTTATTGGCCTCGTCATCACGGCCGGGGTCGCTGCTCTCGTCATGCACGGCCTGAGTCGCGATGCCGACCTGCGAATCGCACCCGTGCGAGCCGCCCTCGCCGATGCCGTGCTCGAATACCTCACCCGGTGGGAGACCCTGCGAGCGTTCGGGGCTGACCATGGTCACCGCGAGCGCGTGCTCGCGCTCGATAGCGAGCTTCGTCGCGCGCAGTCGCGGCAGTCGGCCGCCGCGGGCAGCGTTGCCGCTCTCTTCACGCTGGGCGGGGGGCTCACGGTGCTTGCCTCGCTGCTCGTGGCCGAGCCGACGTTCACGACGACGACCATCACCGGTCCGCAACTCGTCATGCTCGTGCTCGTGCCGCTCGCCGTGTTCGAGGTCGTGGCCGCGCTTCCGGCTCTGCTCTCGGCCTGGTGG
>JBDKJR010000011.1:0-6512 GCA_039796515.1 Actinomycetota bacterium | reverse complement strand
CGCTCTACCAACTGAGCTAAAAGCCCGTGTGCCTCTATCGTACCGGCGAGCCGCGGCGGGCTGGCTCAGAGCGCGGCGATCGCCTCGCGGTAGGCAGCGAGCGGGCGGGCTTCGCCCGGAGAGACGGCAAAGGATGCCCGCACCACGCCCTCCGTGTCGACCAACACCGTCGCGCGCGTGGCAAAACCTTTCTCGTCCAGAAAGGCCCCGTAGCGTCGAGCCACCTCGCCGTGCGGCCAGAAGTCGGCCAACAGCGTGAAGTCGTAGCTCTCGCGCTCGGCGAACTCACGAAGCGTCGCCGTCGAATCGACCGAGATGGCGACGAGCGTGACCCCGGCTGCCCGGAACATCGCGATGTTGTCGCGCAACTCACACAGCTCGCCCGTGCACGTGCCCGTGAAGGCAAGGGGGAAGAAGACGAGCGCTACCGCCGAGCCGCCCCGAAGGGCGCTGAGCGTGACACTTTGGCCGAATTGGTCACGCAAGGTGAAGTCGGGGGCAACACTCCCCACGGCCGGAAGCGAGATCGTTGACACAGTGGCTCCTGGCGCACATCGGGCCCGCACCGAGGGGTGCGAAGCGGGCGACTAGACTCGACAGCGCTCGTGCGATTTCCACGGCGCCGCAACCCGGCGCCTGAAACGCGCCGACACACTCTGTCTACCACCAGGAAGAGGTCAAGGGTGACGGTCAACGACCAGGATCCATACTCGGTCAGCCACGTCGATTCCGATCCGGATGAGACCGCAGAATGGAATGAGTCGCTCACAGCGGTCGTCCACGAGCGCGGTGCCGGTCGCGGTCGCGACATCATGCTCAGCCTGCTGAAGCGGTCAAAAGAGCTGCACCTCGGCGTGCCCATGGTGCCGACCACGGACTACCTGAACACCATCGCCCCCGAGAACGAGCCCGACTTTCCGGGCGACGAAGAGCTCGAGCGTCGTTACCGCGCGTGGATCCGCTGGAATGCCGCCATCACCGTGCACCGCGCACAGCGCCCGGGCATCTCGGTGGGCGGACACATTTCGACCTACGCCTCGAGTGCGGCCCTCTACGAGGTGGGCCACAACCACTTCTTCCGCGGCGCCGACCACCCGACGGGTGGCGACCAGATCTTCTACCAGGGGCACGCCTCCCCCGGTATGTATGCTCGCGCCTTCCTTGAAGGGCGCTTGAGCACGGAACAACTCGATGGCTTCCGTCAGGAGAAGTCGCACGCTGGCGGCGGCCTCTCGAGCTACCCGCACCCGCGCCTCATGCCTGACTTCTGGCAGTTCCCGACCGTGTCGATGGGTCTCGGGCCGATCAACGCCATCTATCAAGCGCAGCTCAACAAGTACGTGAGCAACCGCGGCATCGCTCAGGCCGACGACACCCAGGTCTGGGCGTTCCTCGGCGACGGCGAGATGGATGAAGTCGAGAGCCGCGGCGCCCTGCAACTCGCCGCCAATGACGGACTCGACAACCTCAACTTCGTCATCAACTGCAACCTGCAGCGGCTTGACGGTCCGGTGCGCGGCAACGGCAAGATCATCCAGGAGCTCGAAAGCTTCTTCCGGGGTGCCGGCTGGAACGTCATCAAGGTCGTGTGGGGTCGTGAGTGGGATGCCCTGCTCGCGCAAGACCACGAGGGCGCGCTCCGCGATCTCATGAACCGCACGCCCGATGGTGACTACCAGACCTACAAGGCCGAGTCGGGCGCGTTCATTCGCGAGCACTTCTTCGGGCGCGACCCGCGCACTGCCGCCATGGTCGCGAACTACACCGACGACGAGATCTGGGGCCTGCGCCGTGGTGGCCACGACTACCGCAAGGTCTACGCGGCGTTCAAGGCTGCGAGCGAACACAAGGGTCAGCCGACCGTCATCCTCGCGAAGACGGTCAAGGGCTACGGTCTCGGCCCGAGCTTCGAGGGCCGCAACGCGACCCACCAAATGAAGAAGCTCACGCTCGAGAACCTCAAGCAGTTCCGTGACGAGATGCGCATACCGATCACCGATGCCGAACTCGAGGCGAACCCGTACCAGCCGCCCTACTACCACCCGGGCCAGAACGACCCGGCCATCCAGTACCTGCAAGAACGCCGGCGCGAGCTTGGCGGATATGTGCCCGAGCGCCGCTCGAAGTACACGCAGGTTTCGCTGCCCGACGCCGCCACCTATGACGTCGTCAAGAAGGGCTCGGGCAAGCAAGAGGTCGCCACGACAATGGCCTTCGCGCGACTGCTGAAAGACCTGCTGCGCTCGAAAGACTTCGGTCACCGCATCGTGCCGATCATCCCGGATGAAGCGCGCACCTTCGGTATGGATGCCTACTTCCCGACCTCGAAGATCTACAACCCGAACGGTCAGCACTACACGAGCGTCGACCGCGAACTGCTGCTCGCCTACAAGGAGAGCCCGCAGGGTCAGATCATCCACACGGGCATCAACGAAGCCGGAGCCGTCGCGGCCTTCACCGCCGTCGGAACGAGCTACGCGACCCATGGCGAGCCGCTCATCCCCGTGTACGTCTTCTACTCGATGTTCGGGTTCCAGCGCACGGGTGACGCGTTCTGGGCGGCCGGCGACCAGATGACCCGCGGGTTCATCATCGGCGCCACGGCCGGTCGCACCACGCTCACGGGCGAGGGCTTGCAGCACGCGGATGGCCACTCACCGTTGCTCGCCAGCACCAACCCGGCGGTCATCACCTATGACCCGGCGTTCGGCTACGAGATCGGGCACATTGTGCGCGCGGGGCTCGAGCGCATGTACGGCGGGGCGCATCCTGACCCCAACGTCATGTACTACCTGACGGTCTACAACGAGCCGAACGTGCAGCCCGCTGAGCCCGAGAACCTCGACGTCGATGGCCTGTTGCGCGGAATCTACTTGCTCAAGGCGGGCACGACGCTCGGCCCCAAGGCGCAGATTCTGTCGTCGGGTGTCGCCGTTCCGTGGGCTCTCGAGGCACAGCAGTTGCTCGCCGACGACTGGAACGTCTCGGCCGACGTCTGGAGCGTCACCTCGTGGAACGAGTTGCGTCGCGACGGCCTCGCCGCTGACGAACACAACTTCTTGCGTCCGACGGAAGCACCGAAGGTGCCCTACGTCACGAGCAAGCTCCAGGGTGCTGAGGGCCCGTTCATCGCGGTCACCGACTACATGCACGCGGTGCCCGACCAGATTCGTCCTTTCGTGCCCGGAGACTACGCCACGCTCGGAGCCGATGGCTTCGGCTTCAGCGACACGCGCCCCGCAGCGCGGCGCTTCTTCACGATCGACGGTCCGTCGATTGTGGTGCGCACGCTGCAGCAGTTGGCGCGACGCGGCGCGGTCGACCCGAGCGCGGTTGCCGCGGCGATCGAGAAGTACCGCCTCTACGACGTGACGGCCGGCACCACCGGCTCGGCCGGCGGAGAGTCCTAACACCGAGAGTGGGTCCGCGCGGTGACGCGCGGACCCCTCGCTTCACCGAAGGAGCACGGTGGCAGAGTTGACGAAGGCGCAGACGCTGCAATGGCTGCGCAACATTTCGGGTGAGCTCGCAACAGCGACGCTCAAGCGACTCGACGACACCCTGCCGTGGTACGGCACGATGCCTCCCAGTCGTCGGTCGGCCGTCGGGCTGGTGGCGCAAGCGGGCATCACCTCGTTCATTAGTTGGTACGACGACCCCAGTTCGCAGCCGTGGATTGCCGCCGACGTCTTCGGTGCTGCCCCCCGCGAACTGCTGCGGTCGGTGAGCCTTCAGCAGACCTTGCAGCTCATTCGCGTCGTCGTTGAGGTCGTCGAAGAACGCGTGCGCGACCGCGACGAGGTCCTGCGGCATGGCATTTTGCTGTACAGCCGCGAGATCGCCTTCGCCGCCGCCGACGTCTACGCCCGTGCGGCAGAAGCGCGAGGACTGTGGGATGCCCGCCTCGAGGCCCTCGTCGTCGACAGCATCCTCAGCGGCGAGTACGACAACGAGCTGCCCAGCCGCATTGCCGCCCTTGGCTGGAACGGCCACGGCGAAGTGTGTGTGCTCGTCGGCACCACGCCGCGCATTGTGGACGTCGACCAGATTCGGCGCACCGCCCGCCACGTTGACGCCGACGTCCTCATTGGCGTGCAAGGAAACCGGCTCGTTGTCGTCATCGGTCGCGCGACGCCGCGCACCGACGACGAACTGCCGCAGCCGGAGCCCACCCACACGTTTACGCAGATTGCGGAGGCCCTCGAGCCCGCTTTTGGGCCGGGAAATCTCGTGCTCGGCCCCGAGGTCGCTGATGTCGTAGAAGCGGGCAAGAGCGCAAAGGCCGCTCTCGCGGGCTTCGCCGTCGCGAAGTCGTGGCGCAACGCTCCCCGCCCGACGATCGCCGACGACCTGCTGCCCGAGCGAGCGCTCGCGGGCGACCCCATTGCCCGCGGCACGCTCATCAACCGCATCTATCGGCCGCTCAAGACTCACAACCCCGAGTTGCTTTTGACCCTGTGGGCTTACCTCGACAACGGCCGCAGCCTCGAAGCCACCGCGCGCGAGCTCTTCGTGCACCCGAATACCGTGCGCTATCGCCTCAAGCGCATTAGCGAAGTCATCGGATGGGATGCGACCGGAGCCCGAGAAGCGCTCATCCTGCAGTGCGCACTCATCGTCGGGTCGATCGCCGAGCCCGAGGCCGGCACGCGCCGGTAACTGTAGAACCGCGACAAGGTCGTTGTACGTTTGTGCACGACATCCCTACCACCACCCCGCACCGCCCCTTGGGAGGATGAAAGTCATGATCGTCGTCGTCGCACCCGGCCAGGGTTCGCAAACTCCGGGCTTCTTAGAGCCATGGCTTGCTGACCCCGCACACCGTGAGCGCCTTGAGCGCTACTCCGAGGCTTCGGGTGTTGATCTCATCGCGCACGGCACGGTGTCTGATGCCGACACGATTCGCGACACGGCTATCGCGCAGCCGCTCATCGTCGCCGCCTCTCTGCTGAGCGCGGCGGCATTGCTCGACGGGCGTCGCGACCGGGTGAGTGCCGTTGCGGGGCACTCCGTTGGAGAGTTCGCGGCCGCAGCTATCGCGGGCGTTCTCGGCGACGACGATGCGCTGCGCCTCGTGCGGGAACGCGGTCTCGCGATGGCCGACGCGGCTGCCGCTGTGCCCACGGGAATGAGCGCCGTGTTGGGCGGCGACGAGGATGCCCTTGCCGCTCGCCTTTCCGAGCTCGGGCTCTCCCCCGCCAACATGAACGGTGGCGGCCAAACCGTCGTCGCCGGCGAGCTGCCCGCGCTCGCGGCGCTCGCGGCCGAGCCTGTCGCGGGCTCCCGAGTCATTCCGCTGCAGGTGGCGGGCGCGTTCCACACGAACTACATGAGCCCCGCGGTCGAGCGTTTGCGCGCGGCCGTCGCGGGCGTCGAGGCGCATGACCCGAGCATCCGTCTCTACACGAACCGCGATGGGTCGGTGGTGACCTCGGGAGCGACGGCAGCCGACCTGCTGGTCGGCCAGGTGTCGTCTCCCGTGCGGTGGGATCTCTGCATGCAGTCGTTCGCAAACGACGGCGTGACCGGAGTCATCGAGCTTCTGCCCGCCGGTGCACTCGTCGGCCTCGCGAAGCGCGCCCTCAAGGGCGTGCCGACCGTGGCCGTCAAGACCCCCGACGACCTCGCTGCCGCGATCGAGATGCTGGAGAACTGATGACTGAGCCCACCCTTCACCAGTCGGTTGGTGTGCCGTTCACGCGCATCTACGCCGTCGGAGCCGCGCGCGGCGACGTCACCGTGACCAACGACGACATCGCCGGGCCCATCGATTCGAGCGACGAGTGGATTCGCCAGCGCACGGGCGTCATTACCCGCAAGCGCGCGTCGAGCGAAGTGCACGCGATCGACTTGGCTGAAGCCGCGTCGCGCGAGGCCATCGAGAAGGCGGGCATTTCACCGAGCCAAATCGGTGCCGTGATCGTGTCGACCATCAGCAACTCGGTGCAGACTCCCTCTCTCGCCGCCCTGCTGGCTGACCGCATTGGCGCGATTCCGGCTCCGGCCTACGACGTGTCGGCCGCGTGTGCGGGCTACACCTACGGCATCGCCCAGGCCGATGCGTTCATTCGTGCGGGCCTCGCCCAGTACGTGCTCGTCGTCGGGGCCGAGAAGCTCAGCGACTTCGCGAAGCCGACCGACCGCACGATCTCGTTCTTGCTCGGCGACGGGGCCGGAGCCGCGATTGTCGGCCCGAGCGACACGCCCGGCATCGCGGCGACGGTCTGGGGTTCTGACGGCTCGAAATGGGATGCCGTCGGCATGGATCGCCCGTTCAAAGAGGCGTTCGACGACCCCGAGGGAGAGTTCCCGACGCTCCGCCAAGAGGGGCAGACCGTGTTCCGCTGGGCCGTCTGGGAGATGGCGAAGGTTGCGCAGCAGGCTCTGGATGCTGCTGGCATCACCTCTGATCAGCTCGCGGCGTTCATCCCGCACCAGGCAAACATGCGCATCATCGACGAGTTCGCCAAGCAGCTCAAATTGCCCGAGAGCGTCGTCGTGGCTCGTGACAT
>JBDKJR010000010.1:0-9448 GCA_039796515.1 Actinomycetota bacterium | reverse complement strand
CCTGCGCCCGATATTGATCATTGATCAGCCCACCTACGGGTCAGTTGATCGGGGTGATTTACGGCAACGGTTCGGCGTTGACGGGCCTGCAACGCTCCCCGTCGGGGGCGCCGCTGGCGATGGAGTGGGCGTTCCCGCAAGCCGGCGGTGTGCCGCAGGCGTCGGTGGTGGAGCAGGTCGAGCGCACCCGTGCGGGTCGCATCGTGGCGAACACGCTCACCTCGGGCCCGCAGAGTTACAGCTCGTGGTACCGGTTCGATGCAGCATCCCGCATGACGCAGGCGACCCTGTCGCTGAACGGCACCGTGGACCATGTGCTCGACTACGGGTTCGCGGGCACGGGCTCGGCCTGTGCTGGCTTCCCGGGTGCTGTGGGCAATGCGGGGGCGAACGGTAACCGCACCACGTTCAGCGATGCTCACACCACGGTGGTGGAGGGTGTGCCGACGACGACGACTGCGTCGACGACCTACTGCTACGACGCAGCCGACCGGCTACTCGGCTCGGTCGCCACAGGAGCGGTGCCGGAGGCGAACCCGGTCGCCGATGGTCTTGCGGCCTCGGAGCTGGCCTATGACGCGCGCGGCAACACCACGAAGTTGGCCGATCAGTCGCTCGTGTTTGACCTCAGCAATCGGCATGTGTCGACCACGGTCACTGCGGGCAGCGACACGACGACGGTGACGTACCTGCGGGATGCGGGCAACCGCATCATCGCCCGCACGGTGGCAGCCCCTGGCGCCCCGACCGAGACCACCCGTTACGCGCACACGGCGTCGGCTGATGTGTCGGGTCTGGTGGTGGATGCTGCCACCGGTGCAATCCGTGAATACACGGTGTCTCTTCCCGGTGGTGCCGCCGTCCGGTTCGTGCTCGGCTCGAACTCACGTGAGCAGTGGACGTATCCGAACATGCTCGGCAGTGTGATTCTCGAAGCCGACGGCGACGGTGTGCGCAGCTCAAACGTGGTCCGGTATGACCCGTGGGGGCAACCGATCGACCCTGTCACGGGTCGTATCGGCACGACTACAGCGGACGACTCTGTGATCGACAACGCGCCGGGTGATGCGGACTATGCGTTCGTGGGTGGGCATCGGAAGCTGTACGAACATCAAGGCTCGGTGGCGGTGGTGCAGATGGGGGCACGTGTCTACGTGCCGTCACTGGGCCGGTTCCTCAGCGTCGACCCGATCGAAGGGGGCGTGGATAACTCGTATGTGTATCCGACCGATCCGGTGAACAAACTCGACCTTTCGGGAAGACTTGCCGAAGCTGCAGTTATCGGTGGCGTTGGTGGCGCGCTCGCTGTCGGCGGTGCAAACTGGTGGAATCCGATCGGCTGGATCACCGTCGGCGTGCTTGCCACGGTTGCTCAGTACGTCCTCATTGTTGCTGGAATACACCAGGCCGTTCAAGGTTGGGAACGCTTTCAGCAGGAAGTCGTTCGGCCGATGGCTCTCGCCATGGCCGTGCCGAAGAAGGCCCCAAACTACTCTGCTTCATCCCAGACTTTGCCCACAAAGATCGCGGCTGAGGCAGCCGCGCGCCAGTGTGACCGACGGGGGCCCGGCGTGTTCAGGGGTCTTTGCGGTGCTGGAGATCACTTTCACGTGGACTTCTACAACGGAAAGGGAGAGCTTAAGCTGACGATCCACTTCCGATGGGGCGGACCAAGAGGAGGCGGGCCCCGAGCGATATAGCGCTCGCCGCTGAGCGCCGTCAAGTATTGCGCAAGCGAAAACCTGAACGAGTCGGAAGGAGGAAAGTGGTGGCTTGGATTGATGAAAACGGCGTGGTGCACATCAATTGGGTATACGAACCAGGACGCCTTTTGGGGCCGGTGATTTCCGGTGTCGTGGATCGGTCACTGATTGCCGACCTCAGGTCGGCGTCTGAGGTGCTTTCGTTGGCAATGGGAGATCTCGTTGACCAACTCGCTTCTGAACTCGAAATGGATCACCAGCCAACGACAGACCTACCAGAGGGCCACGAAATCCCGGAGGACCTAGTTATTGAGACGTCGGAACCCAATCTCTCGCTACCCATCCAAGTGGCCAACTTGGTTGCGCAGGCCCCGGCAAGGTGGAGAGCTGAAGTCCTTCAAGCAATCAATGAAGTGATTCACGATCGAATCGATGACATCAGCGGGGGGGATGGGGTCCGAAGCTAGCTCAAGTTATCAAGCCTGCACCGAGTGTTCAGTTCGGGCTAATTTGATTGGCGTCGTCTGTTCGCGAATGTGGATCTTGAGGACTCGCTGGGCGCAACTACTGCGCCGCGTCGAACCAGCCGCGCGGGTGGAAGGTCGCGTCGATCGCGGGGCCGCGGCGCGTGGGGGCCGCCCACTGCACGCCGTTGGCGAGCACGCGGTGGATGCTCGGGTGGTGATAGACGGGGTAGTCCTGGTCGCCCGGCGAGAAGTAGAAGACGCGCCCGTGCCCGCGAGTCCACGTGGCGCCCGAGCGAAAGACTTCGCCGCCCGAGAACGACGAGATGAAGATGAGTTCTTCGGGGGTGGGAATGTCGAAGAACTCGCCATACATCTCTTGCGCTTCGATGACGAGCGGGTCGGGAACGCCCGCCGCGATGGGGTGGGTGGGGTCGACCGTCCACACCACTTCGCGGTCGCCGTCGTTGCGCCAGCGCAGTGAGCACGTGGTGCCCATGAGCTTCTTGAAGATCTTCGAGTAGTGGCCCGAGTGCAGCACAATGATGCCCATGCCGCCGAGCACCGCCTCGTAGATGCGATTGACGACGGCGTCGTCGACCTCGGGGTGAGCCTCGTGGCCCCACCACAGCAACACGTCGGTCGAATCCACGACCGACTGCGGCAGGCCGTGCTCGGGCTCGTCGAGCGTGGCGGTGTGCACCTCGACAGCGTCGCCGAGCAGCGAGGTGAGGCCGGCGGCGATCGCGCCCTGCATCCCCGTCGGGTAGAGCTTCGCGGTGAGCGACTCGGGGTCGCTCTCGTGCCGGTTCTCGTTCCACACGGTCACGCGCAGCGGTGCAGCAGTCATCAGGGCTCCAGTCGAATCTCGCGGCCTTCGGCGGCCGAGCGGTAGCAGGCGTCGAGCACCGCGGTGCGATGCAGGGCGAAGTCGCCGCGGTGGGCATCCCAGTCGCCGCTGGCAATCGCGTCGACAAATTCGCGAATGACCAAGGGATGCTCGCCCCCGACCACGTGAACCTCAGGCGTAATCGTCACGGGTGCGCCGGCTTCGTCGCGGTAGATGCGCAGCGTGTCATCGCTCGAATACTGCGGAATGAAGAGGCGCAGCCCACCCTCGATGCCGAGCAGTTCGATCGAGATGTCGTCGGTGTCGACCCCGTGGCCGGCCCAGCTGATTTCGAAGGCCACGCTCGAGCCGTCGTCGAGGCGGAAGAGGGCGCTCGCGAGGTCGTCGACCTCGAAGGCGCCGGCGGTGCTCGACATTTGGTCGGCGCGGTTCCACGAGCCGTAGCCTGCGCGACCGAGCGCGCCGTGGGTGACGGCACTCACCGAGACGACGCGCGGTTCGCCGAGCAAGAACAGCAGCGAGTCGAGCACGTGCGGGCCCAGGTCGATGAGCGCGCCGCCGCCCGCCATCGCCTTGTTCGTGAACCACGAGCCCAAGCCGGGGATGCCCGCCCGCCGACGCCACGAGGCGCGCGAGTGATAGACCCGTCCGATGCCCACGCTCGTGAGATAGGTGCGGGCATATTGCACGTCGGCGCGGCGACGGTGGTTGAACGCCACCTCGAGCACGCGGTCGTTGTCGCGCGCGGCCTGCACCATCTCTTTCGCCTGGGCGGTGTCGATGGCGATGGGCTTCTCGCAAAACACGTGCTTGCCGGCCGCGAGCGCCGCCATCGTGATGGGGTGGTGCAGCGCGTTCGGGGTGGCGATGCTCACGGCGTCGACGTCGGGCAACGTCACGAGGTCGGCCCAGTCGGCGAGCAAGTGCCGCACGCCATACTGCGCGCCCAGCTCGGCGAGTCGCGCCTCTTCTTTACCCGAGAGCGCAACGACCTCAACGTCGGGCATGGCCGCGTAGGCGTCGAGGTGCACCGAGCCCATGCCGAGGCCAATGACGCCGACCCGGAGCGGGGCGGGGGTGGAGGGGATTGTTGCCACGGGCAGTGCTCTTTCGATGGGAGGGTTCAGGCACATGTCACGCGCATGCGCCCTTTAGGTATGATGTAAAGACTACAGGTGAGGACCTCGATATGACCGACGCACTGGTGCGCGCCCGCCCTGACGATGGGGGGCGCCTTGCGGTCACCCTCGATGACACCATTCTGAGTGATGCGGCGGCCCTTCTTGTGGAGGTCGACCGTCGGCCCGTCGACCACTGGGTCGATCCGCGCATCGGCGGCGAGGGCGACCTCGTCACGATCGAGGGCACGCTGGCCGACACCGGCGAGGGCACGAGCCTGCACGCCGCGTGGAGCGCGCGCCGGGTCGCCGGCCAACCCGTGTGGGAATTCGCGTTGACGCTGCGCAACGAGGGCGAGCATCCGCTCACGATTACGCGCATGGATCCGCTCTCGCTCGTCACGGGCCCGGCCTGGCGCACGAACGGCTTCACGAGTGCGTGGGGCGATGAGTTTCGGCCGCTGCAGGGGCACGCGGGCCATCACCTCGTGCTCGAGAGCCGCTCGGGGCGAAGCTCGCACGGCATGATTCCGTGGCTCGGTCTCGAGCGCGGGCCCGTGCGCGGCGGCACCGGTCGCGGCCCCGGCGAGGGCGAACGGCCCGCCGCCCTGACCGTGGCCCCCGCCTACAGCGGCAACTGGCACATTCACGCGATGGCCGGCGGGCACATCACAGCGGGCATTTCGCCGTGGCAGTTTTGGGTTGACCTCGCCCCGGGCGAATCGGTGACAGCCCCGAGCGTGGTGCTGACCGTAGCGCCGTCGCTGGATGCGGCCGCCGTCGCCCTGCAGCGTGCCGTCGCCGCCGATTGGTTGCCCCGCACCGAGTTCACCGATTCTCTGCCCGTCGAGTGGAACCACTGGTGGCCCTACGAAGACCAGGAGGTCGACGAGCAGGTCATCGCGGCCAACGCGCGAGTGGCAGCCGAGGTGGGGATCGAGGTGGCCACGGTCGACGCCGGCTGGTTCGGCGCCGCCGACCCGACGAGTTACTGGCAAGAGCAACGCGGCGACTGGTCGAGCGTCAACACGGCGCGTTTTCCGTCGGGGCTCGAGGCGCTCGGGCAGAGCATCCGTGATGCGGGAGTGCTGCCGGGCATGTGGATCGAGGCCGAAGCCGTCGGCGCGAATTCGCTGCTACGCGCCGCGCACCCCGAAGCGATGGCGCACAGCGTCGAAGCGCGACGGGCCGACCCCTCGTACCGCGTGCAGACCGAATCGCTCGACCCCGCCGACCCCACCTTCTTGGGCTACGTGTGCCTGGGCTCGCCCGCCGGTCGTGAGCACGTGCTCGAGTCGATGAGCAAGCTCATCACCACGACGGGCGCGCGCTGGATCAAGCTCGATTTCAACATCGACCCCGACGCGGGCTGCACGCGCACCGACCACGGGCACGGCGCGGGTGACGGCCTGTTTCGGCACTACGAGGGCCTCTACGCCGTGCTCGACGAGCTGCGCGCGCGGCACCCCGACCTCATGCTCGAGTCGTGCTCGTCGGGCGGCCTGCGCATCGACCTCGGGCTCGCGCGCCACGTGCACGCCTTCTTCTTGAGCGACCCCGACTACACCGAACACCACTTGCAAGTGCTGTGGGGCGTGCGCAATCTGCTGCCGCCCGTGGGCATCTTGCACTGGTCGTGGTCGCAGTGGCGCGGTGACTACCCGCCCGCGTGGCGCGACTGGTCGACCGTGACGGTCGACGAGTTTGACACGATGCTGCGCGCGGCCATGCTGCACCGTTTCGGCGTGAGCCTGCGGTTGCCCGAACTGCGTCCCGAACTGATTGACCGGCTGAGCAAACACGTCGACCTGTTTCAGCGCGAGGTCGAGCCCTTCGTGCGCGAGGGCGTGCTGCAACCCATGACCGAGAGCCCCGTGCGCGGTGGGTGGGGGGTTCGGGCGCCGAGCATCCAAATCGACCACCCCGACGGCCGCATGCTCATCGCTGCCTTCGTGCTCGAAGGGGGCACGCGGCCCTTCTCGGTGTGGCCGCGCGGCCTGCACCCCAACACGATTTACCGCATCGTCGATCTCGCCGATGGTGACACGCGCCGCATTTCGGGCGCCGAGATTCTCGACGAAGGCCTCGTGCCACTCGCCGACTTCTCGGTCACCTCGTGGCTCTTGCTCATCACCCCGCTCACCTAACCCCACCGAAAGCGCGCCATGCACAACGACCACGCCCTCGTCGAAGCCCGCCTCGATCGCTTCGTGCGCGATCACCTGCAACCGGCGCTGTATCGGGATGCTCGCCCGCTCGCCGCGACCGCCTGGCAGGTCGAGCGCGAGCCGGTGCCCTTCGAGACCGCGGTCGGGCAGCCCTTCGAGCCCGTGCCGCTCGGTTGGCGCTGGGGCCGCGCGTGGTCGACGGTGTGGTTGCACGTCACGGGTGAGGTGCCCGCCGAGTGGGTGCCCGCGCCGCCCGCGGGCACGCGCATCGAAGTGCTTGTCGACTTCGGTTACAACCGCTCACGGTCGGGGTTTCAGGCCGAGGGCTTGGCCTATCGTCCCGACGGCACGCTCATCAAGTCGATCGCTCCGCTGAACTCGTATCTGCCGATCGCGCCCGGCCAAACATCGATCGACGTCTATATCGAGGCCGCGGCCAACCCCGACGTCGCCGGCGAGTACACCTTCGATCCCACGCCCTACGGGCAGTGGGAGACCTCACCCGACGAGCCGCTCTACTCGCTCGCACAACTCGAAGTCGCCCTGCTCGACGAAACCGTGTGGGAGTTGCTGCAAGACGTGTGGACCCTGCGCGGCCTCATGGCCGAGCTGCCCACGGGCTCGTCACGGCGCCACGAGATTCTGCGCGCGCTGGAAGACATGCTCGACGTGCTCGACCCGGAGGGCATCCCGAACACCGCCGCGGCGGGTCGCGCGGCGCTCGCCGCGGTGCTCGCGAAGCCCGCGCACGCGAGCGCCCACCGCGTGCTCGCGACGGGTCACGCGCACATCGACTCGGCGTGGTTGTGGCCCCTGCGTGAGACGGTGCGCAAGTGTGCGCGCACGTTCACGAACGTCATGGACTTGATGGACCAGTACCCCGACTTCGTCTTTTCGTGCTCGAGCGCGCAACAGTTTCAGTGGATGAAAGAGCACCACCCCCAGGTCTTCGCGCGAATCCGCGAGAAGGTGGCCGCGGGCCAGTTCGTGCCCGTCGGCGGCATGTGGGTCGAGAGCGACACCAACATGCCCGGCAGCGAAGCGATGGCTCGACAGTTCATCGCGGGCAAGCAGTTCTTTCTCGACGAGTTCGGCGTCGAGTGTGAAGAGGCGTGGATGCCCGACTCGTTTGGGTACTCCGGCGCGCTTCCGCAGATTGTCGCGAACGCCGGCTCGCGCTGGTTCTTGACGCAGAAGATCTCGTGGAACCAGATCAACACGATGCCGCACCACACCTTCTGGTGGGAGGGCATCGACGGCACGCGCGTGTTCACGCACTTTCCGCCCGTCGACACCTACATCAGCGAAATCTCGGGCAAAGAGCTTGCGCACGCCGAGCGCAACTTCAGCGAGAAGGGTCGCGCGACGATGTCGCTTGTGCCCTTCGGCTGGGGCGACGGCGGTGGCGGGCCCACGCGCGAGATGATCGCGGCCGCGCACCGCACGGCCGACCTCGAGGGCTCGCCGCGCGTCACGATGGGCAGCTCGCGCGACTTCTTCGAGGCCGCCGAAGCCGAATACCCGGGGGCTCCCGTGTGGAGCGGCGAGATGTATCTCGAGCTGCACCGCGGCGTCTTCACCTCGCAGCTGCGCACCAAGCAGGGCAATCGCCGCAACGAGTCGCTGCTGCGGCAAGCCGAGCTGTGGGCCTCGACGGCCGCGCTGCGCACCTCGTTCGAGTACCCCGCCGAGGCGCTCGACCGCGCCTGGCAGACCGTGCTGCTGCTGCAGTTTCACGACATCTTGCCGGGCAGTGCGATCGCCTGGGTGCACCGCGAAGCCGAGCAGCGCCACGCGGCCGTGACCGAGGTGCTCGAGGGAATCATCGCCGAGGCGCTCGCGGCGCTCGCCGGTGAGGGTGGCGACCACGAGCTGGTCGTCAACGCGTCACCGTTTGCGCGCGCGGGTGTTGAGGCCTTGGGGGCGGCGCTCGTTGAGGCCGAGCATCCGTCGGTCACGGCGACCGAGGCCGCCGGCGGTGCCACGGTGCTCGACAATGGCATCATTCGAGCGGTGGTGGATGCGCGGGGTCACGTGACCTCGCTCGTCGCGCACGCCGATGGTCGCGAGGCCATCGCGCCCGACAGCCCCGCGAACGTGCTGCGGTTGCACCGCGACCTGCCGAACCTCTGGGACGCGTGGGATCTCGACGCGCACTACAAGCGCACCGTCACCGAGCTGCTCGAGGTCGATGAGCGTGACGTCGTGCAGTCGGCGGGCGAGGCCGCGGTCGTGACCGTGCGCCGCGTCGGTGCCTCGACGATCGAGCAGCGACTCGTGCTGCGTGCGGGCGCGTCGGCGCTCGAGATCGAGAACCGCATCGACTGGCGCGAGCGCGAGAAGATTCTCAAGCTCGCCGTGCCGCTCGATGTGCACGCCGACCGCATCGCGGCCGAGACGCAGTTCGGGCACCTGTTCCGCGCGACGCACACCAACACCAGTTGGGATGCCGCTCGGTTCGAAGCCTGCCAGCACCGCTTCGTGCACCTCGTCGAGCCCGGCTATGGCGTGGCGATCGCGAACGACTCGACCTATGGCTACGACGTCTCGCGCGACACGCGCGCCGACGGTGGCACCACGACGACCGTGCGCTTCTCACTGCTGCGGGCTCCGCTCTTTCCCGACCCCGAGAGTGACCAGGGCGAACACGTCATGCGTTTCCGCATCGCGCCGGGCGCGACCGTGGGCGATGCCGTGGCCCTCGGCTACGACCTCGCCACGCCCCTGCGGGCCGTGCGCGCCGCGGCGCCCATCGCGCCGATCGTCACGAGCAGCAACCCCGCTATCGTGATCGAGACCGTCAAGCTCGCGAACGACGGCAGCGGCGACCTCGTCGTGCGGCTCTATGAGTCGCGTGGCGGTCGCGCGGCCACCACCCTGACCCTCGCCGGAACCGCCGAGGTCATCGAGTCGACCGACTTGCTCGAGCGCGCCCGTGATGGTGAGGTGCACGGTGCAGGTGAGAGCATCGAGGTGCCCTTCCGCGCGTTCCAACTGCGCACCATTCGATTCCGAAACGTGAGTGCTCGATGAACCACCCGCACCCGCTCGCTGACCCGACCCCTGCTCCGGGAGCGCTCCCACCCGCGGCGACGGTGGCGACCGACGCGATGGTTCTGCCGCTTGACGGGCAGTGGCGCTTTCG
>JBDKJR010000009.1:0-5106 GCA_039796515.1 Actinomycetota bacterium | reverse complement strand
GCACTTGTTCCGTCGCTATTCGCCCGCCGTGCTCGCTCAACTCTTTTGGGCGATGAACTTTGTCGTCGGCGATCGCGTCATCGCGGAGTTCACACCCCTCGAGCTCACGTTCTTCCGGTGGCTCGGCGCCTTTCCGATTTTGCTCGCCATCACGCTGTGGATCGAGCGCGACCGTCTCGAAAAGTGGCGGCTCGCGGCGCGGGAGTGGTGGATTCACATTGTCCAGGCCGTGCTGGGCATGGTCGGCTACACCCTGCTGCTCTACGCAGCGCTCGACACGACCTCGGCGGTCAACGCGAGTGTCATCAGCGCCATCAACCCGGCCGTGATTGCGCTCGCCGCCGTTGTGGTGCTGGGGGAGCGCATCCGTCGCGGGGGAGTGCTCGGCATCGCGATCTCGTTCGTCGGCGTCGTGATCGTCGTGCTGCTCGGCGGCTCGGGCGGCATCGCCGACGTGAGCGTTGCGGTCGGCGACGTGCTGATTCTCGGAGCGATTCTCGCGTGGACGGCCTACGTCATCATCAGCCGACGCATCCAGACGCCGCCCATCACGGCGACGACCGTGCAGGTGGGAATGAGCGCGCTCATGCTCGCGCCCGTCATGGCTCTCGTGGGGATTCAGGCGCAGCCATCGACCGAGGGATGGTGGGGGCTCGCGATCATCATCGTGTTCCCGAGCGCGCTCGCCTACCTGTTGTGGAACGTCGCCGTGACGCAACTCGGCCCCTCGCGCACGGGCGTATTCCTCAACCTGCTGCCCGTGTTCACGGCGATCATCGCGGTCGCGCTCGGCGACGCGCTCACGGTGTGGCAGGTGATCGGCGGGCTCATCGTGCTCGCGGGCGTGTACCTGACGACGCGGCCCGGGGCGACGATCACGGCTGACGAGGTGCGGGCGGCGAAGGCGGCGGCGACCCGCTAGGAGTCCACTGTCTTGTCTGACCGGTGTGCACTGTAAAACTCAGACTGCTGGCGCATCAGGTCGCGCATCGACACGTCGGGGCCTACGCCGTAAACAGTGCCGCGAAAGGCAAGAGTGCGTTGAATCGCCCAAATATCTTCGTGACGGTCAGGCGGAAAGAGCGATGCGGGGTTTCCGACGGCGACCCAGCCGATTGGAACAACTGATCCCGCCGCGACAACCGTATTGACCTGCACGACACCGTTGACGCGTACCTCGGCACTAGCACCGATGTGGCTTCCCGGAAAAAGTGCCGCCCCGGTGGCGATAAAGGCATCGTCATCAACAGTGGCGCCATTGATGTGGGCATGTGGCCCGATCAAAACCCTCGAACCGATGTGGCAGGGATGGTGGGCGCGAGCTCGAACCAGCGCGTGTTCCATAACGATGCTGTCGCCGCCGATCACGATCTCGCCGTCTTCAGCGGTCAGCACCGCTCCGAATAGCACGCGGGCTCCGGCGCCGATTCGTACGTCGCCTGCGATCACCGCAGTTGGCGCAACGTAAGCCGACGGGTCGATGAGCGGCTCGTGATCACGATGTCTAATGAGCAATCTTTGTCTCCCGTCACTCCCCGCACGTCGGGGTGTCGAACCTTAATCATGGAGCGAAACGCCGCATCGAGAGGAGGGAATAGTTCTGCATGCAAAAGCATTGACCCGAGTATGACCAAGCTCGGGTTCTTGTCGTTTGGCAACTGGATGGGCGTGACCGGCTCGCGCACCCGCTCGGGCGGCGAGGCTCTGCTGCAGGGCATCGAGCTCGCGGTCGCGGCCGAAGAGGTGGGCGTCGACGGCGCGTTCTACCGCGTGCACCACTTCGCCCAGAACCACTCCAACCCGTTCCCGATGATGGCGGCCGCGGCCGCCCGCACGAGCCGCATCGAGCTGGGCACGGGCGTCATCGACATGCGCTACGAGAACCCGTGGTCGCTCGCCGAGCAGGCCGGCGCGACCGACCTCATCAGCGGCGGCAGGCTGCAGCTCGGCATCAGCAGGGGGTCACCCGAGACGGTCGTCGACGGCTGGCGGCACTTCGGCTACGAGCCGGACGAGGGCCAGACGGATGCGGACATGGCCCGCGAGCACACCGAGCTCTTCCGCCGCGCGATCGACGGCGAGGGCTTCGCGCCGGGCAACCCGCGCATGATCGGCACCGACCGCCCGCAGGCGGTCACCCCGCAGTCGGAGGGTCTCTACGACCGCATCTGGTGGGGCGCCGGTACCCGCGCCACCGCCGTCTGGACGGCCGAGCAGGGCATGAACCTCATGAGCTCGACCCTGCTGACGGAGGACACCGGGGTGCCGTTCGACGAGCTGCAGGCCGAGCAGATCGCGATGTTCCGGGAGGCCTGGGCGACGCGCGGATGGAAGCGCGAGCCCCGCGTGTCGGTGAGCCGGAGCATCCTGCCGATCATCGACGAGGAGGCCGCCTACTACTTCGGCGTGCAGGCGCAGGGCGAGCAGCGCGACCAGGTCGGCATGCTCGACGGTGCGCGGTCGCGCTTCGGCCGCTCGTACATCGGCGAGCCCGACGTCATCGCCGCCGAGCTCGCGCGCGACCAGGCGGTGCGGGATGCGGACACCCTGCTCGTCACGGTGCCCAACCAGCTCGGCGTCGCGTTCAACGCCCGCATCCTCGAAGCGATCGTGCGCGACATCATGCCCGTGGTCGACGCGGAGGTCGTGCCCTCGCTGGCCTAGCAGCGGGCCGGTCTGGTGCGCGCGCGGGCCGAGGTCTACGCTCGGCGGGATGAGTGCCGCCCCCATCATCGAGACCACAGCGCTGGCCAAGCGCTTCGGACGTGCCACGGCCCTTGATGGGCTCGACCTGCATGTTGCCGAAGGCGAGGTGCACGGGTTCCTCGGCCCCAACGGGGCGGGCAAGTCGACCACCATCCGCGTGCTGCTCGGGTTGATCCGGCCGACGGGCGGGCGCGCATCCGTCTTCGGGCTCGACCCGTGGGCCGAGGCGACGACGATCCACCGCGACGTCGCCTACGTTCCCGGGGATGTCAGCCTGTGGCCCTCGCTCACCGGCGGTGAGGCGATCGACCTGCTGACCAGCCTGCGCGGCGGGGCAGACCCGGCTCTGCGCGCCGACCTCATCGAGCGGTTCGAGCTCGACCCCCGCAAGAAGGCGCGCACCTACTCGAAGGGCAACCGGCAGAAGGTCGCCCTCGTGGCGGCGTTCGCGCGCCGCGCGCGCCTGTACATCTTCGACGAGCCGAGCTCGGGGCTCGACCCGGTGATGGAGGCGGTCTTCCGTCAGGAGGTTGAGCGCGTGCGCCGCGAGGGTGCGACCGTGCTGCTCTCGAGCCACGTGCTGAGCGAGGTCGAGCAGCTGTGCGACCGCGTCACGATCATCCGTGAAGGCCGCGTCGTCGAGAGCGGTTCGCTCGACGACCTGCGGCACCTGAGCCGCACGAGCTTCCGAGTCGCGGGCGTCGCCGATGCAGGCGCGCTGCGGTCGCTCTCCGGCGTGCACGACGTGCGCTCCGCCGGCGACACCGTCGAGTTCGAGGCCGATTCCGACGCCATCTCGACGGTGCTCGCCGCGCTCTCGGCGCACGGAGCGACAGCGGTGACAGCGGCGCCGGCCTCGCTCGAGTCGCTGTTTCTGCGGCACTACAGCGTGGCGCGATGACCCGCGCTGGGGTGACCGTCTTCGCGGCCCAGCTGCGGCGCGATCGGTGGGTGCTCACGTTCTGGATCGGCGGTATCGCCGTGCTGGGGCTCGCGGTCGCGGCGGCGATCACGAGCCAGTTCGCGAGTGCGGCCGATCGGTCGGCGATCGTGGTGCTGTCGGTGGCCAACCCGGCCATCCTTTTTGTGCGCGGGCTGCCCGACGGCGACTCGCTCGGAGCGGTCGCCTTCTTCACCGGCTTCGCCTTCACGGCCGTGCTCGCGGGGCTCATGAGCACCTTCCTCGTCGTGCGGCACTCGCGCGCCGACGAGGAGACCGGGCGCGCCGAGCTGCTCGGGGCGACTCCCCTCGGGCGGGCGACGCCGCTCGCGGCGACGGTCGCGCTGGGGGTGCTCGCCAACCTGGTCGTCGTCGGCGTGATGACGCTGGCGTACGCCGCTGGTGGTCTGCCGCTCGACGGATCCGTCATCGCGGCGCTCGCCGTGGGAGCGGTGGGGCTCGTCTTCGTCGGCGTCGCCGCCGTGGTCGCCCAGGTGATGCCGTCGGGGCGTTCGGCGAACGGAGCCGCCACAGCGCTCGTCATCGGCGCCTATCTCGTGCGGGGCATCGGTGACGCGCTCGGAACCCCGAGCGAAGACCTGATGCGCGTCGAACCCAGCGCCCTAACGTGGCTGTCCCCGATCGGCTGGGGCCAGGCGACGCGCCCATACACCGAGCCGACCCTGCTGCCGCTCATGCTCTCGTTCGCCACCTTCGCGGTACTGACCGGCGTGGCCCTGGCCCTGCGCGCGCGGCGCGACCTCGGGTCGAGCCTCGTGCCCGAGCGCGGCGGGCGGGCGACGGCGCGGCTCGGCGGTCGCTCGGTGCTCGGGCTCGCGTGGCGACTGCAGCGCGCGACGGTGCTCGGCTGGCTCGGCGGCGCCGTCGTGCTCGGCGGGGTGGCGGGCGGGCTCGCCCCGGTCGTCGCCGAGGGCATCTCCGGCAACGCCTCGCTCTCCGCGCTCATCGAGCGTCTCGCGCCGGGCGGGTCGGGCGATACGGCCGACGTGTTCGTCGCCGCGATTCTCGGCATCGGCGGGATGCTCGCCGCCGCCGCGGGCGTGCAGGCCGTGCAGCGGCTGCGGGCGGAGGAGGTCGAGGGCCGCGCCGAGCTGCTGCTTGCGACTCCCGTCACCCGCAGCTCGTGGGTCGGCGCCACTGCCGTCGTGGCGATCGTCTCGGTGTTGACCGTCACTCTCGGCATGGGCCTAGCCACCGGAGCCGCGAGCGCGCGCGCGAGCGGGACGACGGATGACGTCCTCCGCTACCTGGGAGCCGGGCTCGCGCATGAGCCCGCGGCGCTGGTGTTCGTCGCGGTGACCGCGCTGCTCGTGGCGGTGGTGCCGCGCCTCGCGGTCGCCCTGGGCTGGGGGCTCCTCGCGCTCGGCTTCGTGCTCGGTCAGTTCGGCGAACTGCTGCAGGTGCCCGAGTGGGGGCAGGCAGTGAGCCCGTTCTTCCAC
>JBDKJR010000008.1:0-4947 GCA_039796515.1 Actinomycetota bacterium | reverse complement strand
CGACACTCCAGTTCGCCGGGTCGGCCGGAACAACGTCGAGGTGGCCGTGCACAACGAGCGCGGGGCGCTCGCCGCGAGTGCGGTCGACGGGATGTTCGTACCGACCCTCGACACGCGCGATCACACTCGTGCGCCCGGGTGCGGCGTCAATCAGCACGGGATCGAGCCCCATGGCCTGCAGCTCGGCCTCGACGTAGTGGGCGGCCTCGGTCTCGCCGTTGCTGCGGCCTTCGCCGTAGTTCGTCGTGTCGAAGCGGATGAGGTCGCGGGCGATGCGCGCCGTATCGCTGAGGGCTGCATCGTGGGCCATGCCGTCAACGCTACCGGGCGCGCCACGCTCGGTGCGCGGTGCGCGGAAGGCACTCGGCATCCGTGCTAATGTCGTCTCCGGTCACGCCGCTTTCGAGAGGCGAGATCACAACCAGCGCGGGTGGCGGAAATGGCAGACGCGCTAGCTTGAGGTGCTAGTGCCCGAAAGGGCGTGGGGGTTCAAGTCCCCCCTCGCGCACAGATCTTCGTGATCACGTGTGTGACACAGAACTGGTTGAGACAGTGCGGCACGTGTGCCGTGAACGGCCCCGAGGCGAAAGCCCGGGGCCGTTCGTCATTCCGGTGCTTCTGCAGCGCGCCCACAGCCCTTGCATAGGGCACGCCGAGATGCTGGAGACATGGACGACTGTCACCATACGAGCCGCTGATGGGCGAGATTGCCCTCATCATTGGCCTCATCGCCCTGTTCATCGCCATCGGTGGCGTCTTTGCCGCCGCGGAGATCGCCCTTGTTTCTCTGCGCGAGTCGCAACTCGCTGCTCTCGAGAAGCGCAGCTCTCGCGGAGCGCGCGTTGCCGCGCTCGCCCGCGACCCCAATACGTTCTTGGCGGCGGTGCAGATTGGCGTGACCCTGTCGGGGTTTCTTTCCGCGGCCTACGGCGCAACCGCTCTCGCGCCGTATGTGACTCCCACGTTGGTCAACGCCGGCATCGCCGAGCCGGTGGCGGCCGCCATCGCGATCGTCACAATGACGCTCATCGTGGCGTACGCCTCCCTCGTGTTCGGCGAACTGGCGCCCAAGCGCCTCGCCTTGCAACGGGCCGAGTCGTGCGCACTCGTGGTGACGCCCGTGCTCGCGGGTTTCGCGGTCGCGGTCAAGCCGCTCGTGTGGCTGCTCGCCGCATCCAGCAATCTCATCGTTCGACTCTTCGGCGGCAACCCGCACCAGCGCGCCGAGCACATGAGTGACGATGAGTTGCGCGAACTTGTTGACGCGCACGACGGGCTCGGCGATGAAGAGCGCGAGATCGTCGGTGACGTGTTGCACGCGGCCGATCGCACGCTTGCGGAGGTCATGCGGCACCGAGCCGCCATGGTGGCCATTCGCGGTGATCTCACCCTGGAGGAGGCGCGACGGTGGGCTCGCGAGCAGCCGTATTCGCGATACCCCGTGCTACACAGCGGCGTCGACGAGATCACGACCTTCGTGCACGTGCGCGATCTCGCCTGGGCTCCCGAGGGAGCCGACCTCGCGAGCATCGAACGACCTTTCGCAGGTCTTCCGTCAACCGCCCGCATTCTGCCGACGCTCACGCTCATGCGGCGCGAGGGTGACCACATTGCTCTTGTCGTCGACGAATACGGCGGCGTTGACGGCATCGTCACGCTCGAAGACATCGTCGAAGAGCTCATCGGCGAGGTCTACGACGAGTACGACGATGCCGAACACGGCGACGACCATGCCGCGGGCGCCGCTCATGTCGTGCCCGGTTCCCTCACGATCGAAGAGTTCGCGGACCGCACGGGCGTTGTCGTCGACGATGGCCCCTTCGAAACCATCGCGGGCTACGTCATCGACCGACTCGGGCGAATGCCGCACGACGGAGACACCGTCGAGACGACGGATGCCCGCCTCACGGTCCGCGGCGTCGAGCGGCGCCGAATCCTGCAGATTGAGGTGGAGCGGCTCGCTACATCGCCGTCGTAGCGGGCTGCTGCTCGCTCGCGAGCTGCTGCAGACGCCGCTCACGGTTGGCGAGAAACAGCGGGAACGTGAAGGCGATGGCGGTGAGCCCCGCGAACACGATGTAGGCCCACACGTGCTTCATGCCGAGCCGGCGACCCTCGATGACCATGAGCACGCTCGCGGCGACTGCCATGATGAGCAGGTCCATCGTGAGCGAGCCGACGGCCGGGCCACTGCCAAACCAGTCGCCGAAGAAGTCGCGGCGCTCGATGATGGCGAACACGTTGTAGGTCCAGGTGCCGACGAGGCCCGCGATGGCGAGAACGAGGAAGACGATGGCGCGGGCGTTCCAGTGGCGGGTGATGGCCGAGTGACGAGTCATGACGCCATTGTGCCCCCCGCGGCTGACTCGGGGGCGATCGATCTCGACGCCCTCGAATCCCGCACGGCGTTTCGGGAGTGGGGCGCGCGGTCTCCCGGGCAGCGTGCCGACCCGCGTCGGTTTGGGATGCTCGCAGCGGCGCTCGGGCTTGACCTCGAGCATCCCGCACCCGCTCTCGGCGTTGTCGGATCGAAAGGTAAGGGCACGACCGTGGCCTACGCCTCGGCCTTGCTCGCCGAAACCGGGCTGCGCGTCGGCACGGTCTTCAGCCCCGGGCTCGTGAGCAACCGCGACCGGCTGCGCGCGAACGGCGCGGTGCTCGCGCTCGACGACTACGTCGCTCTGCTCGAGCGGGTCGATGCTGCGCTGCGTTCGCTGCCCGCGCCCACCGAGGGCTATATCGGACCGAGCGGCTTCTTTCTTGCCGCGGGGCTCGCGCACTTCGCCGCCGTGGGGTGTGACGCGCTCGTGCTCGAGGCGGGCATCGGTGGTCGGCGCGATGACCTCGGACGTGTCGGGCTCACGGGCTTGGCGATGGCGCAGGTCTTTCTCGAGCACACCGACCTGCTGGGGCCGACGATCGCCGCGATTGCCGACGACAAGGTGGGGGCCGCGCGAGCCGGCGCGCGCTTCGTGAGTTACCTGGCGCAGAGCGACGAGGCCGAGGCGGTCATCCGTCATCAGATTGCGACGATCGGGGCTGACGGGATGCGCGTCGATGCCCTCGCGCGAGAGCCCTTTGCGGGCATCGTCGCCGAAGGACTCGGCGGCATGAACGCGGCCCACGGCATGATCGCCGCGCGACGGCTGCGCGCCCAACACGGGCGACCGGATGCGCCGCCCGAGCCGGTGCGAGCTGCCGTCGCTCGCGTGAACTATCCGGGCCGGCTCTCACGGCACACGCTTGACGCGTCAACAGTCTTCGTCGACTCGGCTGTCAGTCGTGAGGGCTTCGAGAACGCGCTCGCGCACGTCGAGCGCGTCACGGGCGCGGCACCCGCTCTCACCCTCGTCTCGGTGCCCCGCGAGAAAGACCTCGAGGGGTTTCGATCGGTCGCCGCCGCGCTCGACGGCCGAGTCGTCTTTGTCGCCCTCGAGCGCGTGCACTTGCACTACCCCGAGCGCAAGGAGTGGCCCGGCGAGTGGGCGACCGCCGATGAATTGCCCGCGCTGCTGCGCAGTGCCCCCACCGTTCTGGCGATTGGCACCGCGAGTTTCTCGGCCGAGGTGCTGCGGCACTGCGGCGTCGACACCGACCGCGTCTTCTGAGGAGAACCATGACGACCCCTGCCCCCTTCGGCCTCTTGCTCGACGTCGACGGCCCCATCGCGAGCCCGATCGAGCGCCGTATCGCGATCGACTCGATCGTGAGCGACCTGCTGACGCTCGCCGCGGCGGGCATCCCCATTGCGTTCATCACGGGTCGCAGCGATGAGTTCATGCGCGACCAGGTTGTGGCACGCCTGATGTCGGGGGGTCTGGATGCGGGGGCGCACGTTTTTGGCGTCTTCGAGAAGGGCGGCGCGTGGGCGCCCGTGACTTCGCAGGGACTCGGCGAGCTCGAGATCGACGCGCAGGTCGCGGTGCCCGAGGCGCTGCGGGTTGCCGTCGAGTCACTCGCGCGCGAGCACTACGCCGACACCATGTTCGTCGACGAGGGCAAGCACGTCATGATCTCGCTCGAGCAACACATCGACGTGCCGTCGCCGGTCTTCGCCGAGGCCCAGAAGCGCTGCGTCAACGAGATCGACAGCATCATGACCGAGCTCGCCGTTGGCCCCGCGTTTCGTATCGACCCCACGATCATCTCAATCGATGTCGAAGCCGTTCTGCTCGATAAAGACCTCGGAGCCCACCGAGCTCTCGACTGGTTTGCGGCGCGCGGTGTCTCGGCCGAGCGCTGGTGGTCGATGGGCGACTCGCGCTCGGACTACTTGATGGCCGACGCCGTGCACGCGCGGGGCATCCCGGTGGCGCACGTCGATGTGCGGCCCGGAGACGGCATACTCGAGCGACCCTACGACGTGGTCGTCGAGGGCGATCTCATTCACGACGAGGCGGGAGCGGCGTTTCTGCGGCGGAGGGTTGCCGAGCTGGACTGACCGAGGCGCCCGATCCCGGCGCGGGTGTGCCTGCGCCGTCGGCGCGCGCGTGTCGTGAGGTTCCTCATCGGAGACTTCAACGGATGCGGAAAATCTCGACTCAGACTCGCGTTCTTCCGCATCCGGTGAAGTCTCTGGGGATGTTTGCGACACGCCGAGTGAATGTCGGTGCAGGTTGCCATATTCGAACGTATGTTCGATCATGGAGAGATGCCCGCACTTGCGCTCTCCCCCGTTGTCGACCGTGCTGTCGACGCGGGTGCCCGCGACGGGCAGGGACGCACGGGTGCGGAGCGCACAGGTGCGGAGCGCACAGGTGCGGAGCGCATCGAGGCGGTCGAGACCGTGCAGACCTTGCAGGCGCGCATCGACGCGCTCCAGCGCACGCGGCTCGACTCGCGGCTTATGCCCACGCACGAGGCCCTCGCCGACCTGCTGCCCGACGGTGGGCTGCGTGAGGGTGCGACCTACGCGCTGAGCCCCTCGAGCGCTCTCGTGATGGCGCT
>JBDKJR010000007.1:0-2675 GCA_039796515.1 Actinomycetota bacterium | reverse complement strand
GTGAGTCCGGCGAGGTGCGCGGGCTCGTAGGGTTCGAGCCGCACCCCGTGGCCCTCGAGGGGCTCATAGGGAAGGTCGCGGGCGGTCACGCTCAGCCGAGCAGGTCGTGCCGCACGACGATGGCGTCACGCGCGGGGCCGACACCGATGGCCGAAATGCGGGCGCCACTCATGGCCTCCATCGCGAGAACGTAGTCTTGCGCGTTCTTCGGCAGGTCGTCGAACGTGCGCGCGCCCGAGATGTCTTCTGACCAGCCCGCAAAGTTCTCGTAGATCGGCACGGCGTGGTGAAAGTCGCTCTGCGAAACGGGCACCTCGTCAACGCGCACGCCGTCGACCTCGTAGGCGACGCAGACCGGGATGCTCTCGAGCCCCGTGAGCACGTCAAGCTTGGTCATGACGAAGTCGGTGACGCCGTTGATGCGCGCGGTGTAGCGGGCGATCGGTGCGTCGTACCAGCCGCAGCGACGCGGGCGGCCCGTGGTCGTGCCGAACTCGAAGCCCGTCTTGCGCAAGAACTCGCCCGACTCGTCGAACAGCTCAGTGGGGAAGGGACCGGCGCCCACGCGCGTCGTGTAGGCCTTGACGATGCCGATGACGCGATCGATGCGGTTGGGGCCGATGCCCGAACCCGTGGCCGCGCCGCCTGCCGTCGAACTCGACGACGTGACGAAGGGGTAGGTGCCGTGGTCGACGTCGAGCATCGTGGCCTGGCCACCCTCGAAGAGCACGGTCTCGCCGCGCTCGAGCGCCTGGTGAAGCACGAGGGCCGTGTCGACAACCATGGGCCGCAAGCGCTCGGCGTAGCTCAGCAACTCGTCGACCACTTCGTCGGCACCGATCGCGCGGCGGTTGTAGACCTTGACGAGGAGGTGGTTCTTGATGTTGAGGGCGCCCTCGACCTTCTGGCGCAAGATGTTTTCGTCGAAGAGATCTTGAATGCGGATGCCCACGCGGTTGATCTTGTCGGCGTACGCCGGACCGATGCCCCGCCCCGTCGTGCCGATCTGCCGCTTGCCGAGAAAGCGCTCGGTGACCTTGTCGATCGTGCGGTGGTAGTGCGTGATCACGTGCGCGTTGGCACTGATGAGCAGCTTCGAGACGTCAACGCCGCGCGCGCTCAGCGCATCGAGTTCGCCAAAGAGCACCTCGATGTCGACCACAACACCATTCGAAATGACGGGCGTGACGCCCTCGGTGAGAATGCCGCTCGGCAGGAGGTGCAGCGCGTACTTCTCGTCGCCCACCACGACCGTGTGACCCGCGTTGTTGCCGCCGTTGAACTTGACGACATAGTCGATGCGGCCCGCGAGCAGATCGGTGGCCTTGCCTTTTCCTTCATCGCCCCACTGGGCGCCGATGATGACAACGGCAGGCATGGTGGTCCCTTCGAGAGATGGTGAGGGCTTGCCCTTGAGTCTATCGAGCGGGGGCGACGGCCCAGTTTCCGCGGGCCGGAACGGGGTTAGCGCGCGCCAGAATGCCCGGTTCGAGCGCCAGCTGGCGCTCGGCCACGGAATACACAATCGCGTTCGCTTCGTTGACCCCGATGATTCCGACGGCGTGGTGCTGCACGGCCACACCGTCGGCCACCGCGGTGAGCAGGCGAGCGTCGACCGCGGGGTCGGCGCTCGCGCCGAGCCCGGCATCCACCACCCGCTCGATGACGCGCGCGAGAATTGCCTCGCAGTCGCGGTGGTGTCGATCGAGCGCGGCGGCGAGGGCGGGCGTGCGCTCGGCTTCGCTCCACGCGTCGATCCAGACGCGGTAGTGGTCTTCGGGCGTCGCGGCGAGCCAGCCGGCGAGCGCTGCCACGGGGTTGAGCCCATCGAGCAAAGCGCGATCGCTCGCGAGTTCGCTCGTGACGGCAAAGTCGAAGGCCGCGGCGACGAGGTCATCGCGGCTTGAGAAGTAGTGGCGAATGAGCCCGTGCACGACGCCCACATCGTTGGCGACGTCACGCAGGGTGACACCGGCGAATCCCTTGGCGGCGACGATGCGCAGGGTCGAGCGCACGATCTCGTCGCGACGCTCGTCTGACGACTTGCGCTCGGGGCTCTTGCGTTCTGCCACGCGTCGAGCATAGGCCGCTCGCGAGCGATATTGTCCAAACGGATAAGCAGTGCTAGCGTTATTGTCCAGTTGGACAACATCGATAGAGGAGACTCGACACCATGAACGCGCAGCACCGACAGGCACGGCTTCTTGTGCCGAGCGTCGTCGCGGCCATGGTCGTGCTGTCGTCGGCCTCGTTCGTTATCTTTCCGCTCATCCCCGCCCTGCAGGGCTCGCTCGGCGTCAGCACCGCAGAAATCGGCTATCTCGCCGCGGCGGGCTTCGCTTCGGCGCTCATCGCCGAACTTCTCGTGGCGCCCGCGGCCGACCGCGGCCACGCGCGCCTCATGGCCGTCATCGGCGTCATCATGGTTGCCGCCTCGCTCGGCCTCAGCGCCATCTCGGTCGAAGGCTGGCAGCTCATCATCGGCCGCGCGGTGGGCGGATTCGGCTTCGGCATTTTCGTCATCGCGGCGAGCGCTCTCATCGTGCGGCACGACCACGCGCGCAGTGGCGAGCTGCTCGGCCGCCTCGGCGCCGCAGAACTCGCGGGCATCGCGGTCGGCCCGCTCGCCTCGGGCCTTGCTCTCTCGTTCGCGGGCCCGAGCGCCATCCTCGCCG
>JBDKJR010000006.1:0-6774 GCA_039796515.1 Actinomycetota bacterium | reverse complement strand
CGATCGCGGCGAGGTGACTCGGCCCCGTCTCGAGCTGCAGGGTGTGGATGCTCGCAGCGCGCGCGGCTGCCTCGAGAGCATCCATCACCGCCGTCGCCACGCCCTGGCCGCGCCCGCTCTCGACAACGAACAGTCTCTTCAGCTCGCCCGTGCCGTCGCCCCGATTCACGAGGGCCGCCATGCCGAGCGCCCGGGCCGCGGTGTCGCGCGCCACGAACACCGTGACGCCGTCGGCGACGAGCTCGGCGAGCGCGAGTGAGGTGCACGCGTCGGTCGGGTAAAGGCTCTGCGCGTAGGTGTCGCTCGCGCGCACGAGCGCGTCAACCTCGGGCTGGCGAGGGTCTTCGACGGTCACAGTGGTCACAATCCGCCCAGAATAAGCCCGCAGAGGGCTTCGTCGGGTACCCTAAAGGGTCGGCTGGAGGCGGGCGAGGGTTCTCGTCAGTGCATTGTGTGCGCCTCAGGGCCGGTACTCCCCGTCGTTCGACGGTCGGAGATCACCTCGAGATGTGACGGCCCCCAGCTGTTGACGGCTAGTTGTAGTAAGTCAGTCGACGCCTGCCTGGGATAGCGGCGCCTGTGCGCCGACGAAGCTTCTTGCGTTACCCCAGAAAGAACCATGCCTCAGAACAACAAGGGTGGCGCCTCGCGCGCGCCCCAATCTTCCCGTTCGTCTGCGCCACGCGGTGCAGCCCCTCGTGGCGCCGGTGCGCGCGGCGCCGCGAAGGCTCCCACCCCCGGATCGCGCAGCCCCAAGCACCGCGGCTACCGCCCCGACGAGGCCGCCGCGCCCGAGAAGAAGGCGCGCTGGAGCCGCGACGAACGCGTCGAGCGCGGACACGCCCCCGAGCGCGCCCGCCCCGACCGCGATGAGCGGGATGCCCGCCCGGCGCGCGACGACCGCGCGGGTCGCCCTGCTCGCGACGACCGCTACGGCTCGGACCGTGGAGCGGCGCGCGACACGCGCCCGGCCCGCGACGACCGCTCGGCTCGCCCGGCCCGTGACGACCGCTCGAGCGGCGACCGCTACAGCAACGACCGCGGCTACCGCCCGGCGTCGACGAACGGCCGCCCCGCGCGTCCGGCCCGCGACGGTGACACGCGCGACGGCGCTCCCCGCACGGGAACCGGCCGCGCGACTCACCGCCCCGACTGGCGCCCCCAGACCGGCGCCTCGGGCACGGGCCGCCCCGCCCGCTCGTACGACCGCGACGTTCGCCCGGCCCGCGACGACCGCCCGGCGCGCTCGTTTGACCGCGAAGACCGTGCGCCCCGCACCTACGAGCGCGATGCGCGCCCGCAACGCGACGATCGTGCCCCGCGTTCTTTCGACCGCGATGCGCGCCCGGCTCGTTCGTTCGACCGCGACCTCCGCGCGCCTCGCACCTTCGACCGCGACGCGCGCCCCGCGCGCAGCTACGACCGCGACGAGCGCCCGACCGAGCGCCGCGAGTCGAGCTTCTACCCGAGTCGCGACGCCAAGGCCGCCAAGGTCGATGACGTCGTGCTCGACCGCTTGACGGCCGACGCCGTGCTCGCGACCGATGTCGAGGGCGTCACGTTCGCCGACCTCGGTCTCGGCGCGAACATCGTGCGCGAGCTCGAAGAGCAGGGCGCGAGCTCGCCGTTCCCGATTCAGGCGGCGACGATTCCCGACGTGCTCGCCGGCAAAGACGTGCTGGGCCGCGGCCGCACCGGGTCGGGCAAGACGATTGCCTTCGGTGCTCCCCTGGTCGAGCGACTGATGGAGAACGGTGGCGGCAAGAAGCGTCAGATGGGTCGCGCCCCCCGCGCGCTCATCCTGGCGCCGACGCGTGAGCTCGCCCTGCAGATCGACCGCACCGTGCAGCCCATCGCGCGCAGTGTCGGCCTCTTCACGACGCAGATCTACGGCGGCGTGCCGCAGGGTCGCCAGGTGGGTGCGCTGCAGCGCGGCGTCGACATCATCATCGGCACGCCCGGTCGCATCGAAGACCTCATCGAGCAGGGTCGCCTCGACCTCAGCCAGATCGAGATCGTCGTGCTCGACGAGGCCGACCACATGTGCGAGCTCGGCTTTCTCGAGCCCGTGCAGCGCATCATCCGTCGCACGCGGCCCAACGGACAGCGCTTGCTGTTCTCGGCCACGCTCGACTCGGGTGTCGCGAGCCTCGTGACTGAGTTCCTCGACAAGCCCGCTGTCTACGAGGTCGCGGGAGAGGACCAAGAGTCGTCGACGATCGACCACAAGGTGTTGCTCGTCGACCAGCGCGAGAAGCGCGGGATCATCGAGCAGCTCGCCGCGGGCGAGGGCAAGACGCTCATCTTCGCGCGCACGCGTGCGTTTGCCGAAGAGCTCGCCGACCAGCTCGACGACGCCGGCATCCCCGCCGTCAGCCTGCACGGTGACCTCAACCAGGCGCGGCGCACGCGCAACCTCGAGAAGCTCACGAGCGGTCGGGTGAACGTGCTGGTGGCGACGGATGTCGCGGCCCGGGGCATCCACGTCGATGACATCTCGCTCGTGATCCAGGCTGACGCGCCCGACGAATACAAGACCTACCTGCACCGCTCGGGCCGCACCGGTCGCGCGGGCAAGGTCGGAACGGTCGTGACGCTCATCACGCGCCAGCGCGCGCGTCGCTTCGACGAACTGCTTGAGCGCGCCGAGATCGAGGCCGAGATCACCGAGGTGCGCGTCGGCGACGCCTTCCTCGACCGGCTCGCCGCGCTCTAACACAGCACTCAGTACGCCAGCCGGGCGCGCTGTTCCACGACCGTCACGGTCGTGAGGGCGGCGCGCCCGGCTGTTCTCGTGAGGGCGGCGCACCCGGCTGTTCTCGTTGGGGCAGCGCGCCCGCCTGAACCAGCGTTCGCCCGCCCCGACCCGACGCGTCTCACCCGCCTGTTCCACCCGTCGGGGCTTTGGTCGCGCTCGGCGTCCCACGCAATGGAAGCCTTGTTGCCACTGACTCCCGAATCGCAGGTAGTTCGAGAGAGCGAGTCGGCACATCTTCCTGCGATTCGGGAGTGTGCGGGAAGTTGGCACGGCACCGGCCACGAGCGGAGCTCCGGTGCGGACGTGCAGTGCGGACGTGCAGTGCCGACGTGCAGTGCGGACGCGCGGCGCCGACGTACGGCGCCGACGTGCGGTGAGTCGTGCGAGCGAAGGTGCGAGCGAAGGAGTGGTGCTCGGCAGGCGTGCTCGCGACTCAGGCGGCGGCGAGCATCGCGCTCGCGGCGAGGGCGAGGGCCAGCCCCACCCACTGCACCGCCGCGATGCGCTCGCGCAGCACGATCGCGGCGAGCACGATCGTGCCCGCCGGGTAGAGGGCCGTGAGCACCGAGACGACCGAGAGGTCGCCGACGCGCAAGCCCACGAGAACGATGACGTTGGCGATCGCGTCGAGGGCTCCGCACACGATGGCGAGCAACAACCCGCCGCGCCAGCCGCCGCGCAGAGCAGCGGCGCTCGCGCGCAGCAGGCCATCGCGCCCCGAGGGCGGTGCGGGCGGGGTGCTGCCCAACGCGTGGGGGGCGCCGTGCGTTCCGTCGAGTACGGCGAGCGGGGCATCCGTCGACCGGACGTGACGGCGGGCCGCCACGACGGCCATGACGACGATGAGCGTGAGCATGATCGAGGCGTTGACCACGCGGTTGGCGACGAGGGGTACGAGACCGCTGTCGTCAGGGGTCTGGTCGACGAGGATGTAGAACGCGCCGATAAGAATGCCCGAGATGGTGGCCATCGTGAGCCCCGCCACCGTGGGCCGCACGGCCTCTTTCGTCGGAACAAAGCCAACGAGCACAACAGCCACGAGCGCGAGCGCGAACGCGGGGTAGGCGATCGGGTCGAGTTGTGATCCGCTCGCGAGCCCCCACGTGAGCGGCACGATCGCCGAGGTCACGGCCGTGAGGGGTGAGAGGATGCTCATCGGCCCGATCGCGAGGCACGCGTAGAGCAGCGCAATGGCGGCGGTTCCCGTGACGCCCGAGAGTGCACCCCAGACCACCGCCTCGCTCGACCACTCGCCCGCAATGACGAACGTGCCGAGATACAGCAGCACGACGCCCGACAGCGCACCGAGGGCCGTGACCCGCAGGGCCGAGATGCGGCGCGACGCGAGACCGCCAAAGAAGTCGGCGGCGCCATAGACGAGGGCGCCGGCGAGCCCGAGAACAACAGTGAGCACGGGGCGCACCTCCTGACCTCGATTCTGCCAGGGCGCGAGGCCCGCGCCTCGGTAGGGTGACGACGTGACTTTTCGCGATGATGCCGACATCTCTTCGTCCACCGTTCGCCGCTCGGGCGCGCGGCGCGGCCTCGCCATCGGTGGTGGCGGGGGCATCGTCGCCATCATCGCGGTGTTTCTCATCGCCCAGTTCACGGGCGTCGACCTGAGCCCGCTGCTCGGCGGCGGAACAACCGGCGGCCCCGCCCCCGAGACCTCCGAGCTGAGCGAGTGCGACACGGGCGCTGACGCCAACGCGAGCATCGACTGCCGCATCGTGGGCGCCGCCGTGTCGCTCGATGACTTCTGGCTCGACGCCGCTCCGCAGATCGGCGTGAGCTACCGAACCCCCGACGCCGTGCTGTTCGAGCAGGCCGTCGAGACCGGATGCGGTGGCGCGACGAGCGCGGTCGGCCCGTTCTACTGCCCCTCTGACGAGACCATCTACCTCGACACGGGCTTCTATGACGAGCTCCGCACCCAGTTCGGTGCGACCGGCGGACCCCTCGCCGAGATGTATGTCGTGGCGCACGAGTGGGGCCACCATATCCAAAACCTCGCGGGACTGCTCGCGTCGGCGAACCTGGGCGACACGGGCCCCGCATCCGACGCCGTGCGCATCGAATTGCAGGCCGACTGCTTCGGCGGGGCCTGGGCGGGCGCGGCCTCGGAGGGGGCGGATGCTCTGCTCGAGCCCATCACGCGCGAGCAGGTCGCCCAAGCCCTCGACGCCGCCTCGGCTATTGGCGATGATCGCATTCAAGCTCAGGCGACCGGCCAGGTCTCGCCCGAGAGCTGGACGCACGGATCGAGTGAGCAGCGCCAGCGCTGGTTCGCCATCGGATTCGAGCAGGGCGTGACCGCGTGCGACACCTTCTCGGTCTCGGGCGCCGAGCTCTAGTCGATCGGGAATCTTCGCGCCCTCACGACCGTTGACGGTAGGGGCGCGAGACCTCTTGTCATATTCGGGTAACGCTCCCGCGTCGCCCGTACGCTTGCACCACACGACTTTTTCGCAAGGAGACCCTCATGGCCCGCATCTACGACAACATCACCCAGGTGTTCGGCAACACCCCGCTCGTGACGCTCAACAACGTCACCGACGGGGCCGGGGCCACGGTGCTCGCGAAGCTCGAGTTCTACAACCCCTCGGCGAGTGTGAAAGACCGCCTCGGATTCGCGATTGTCGAAGCAGCCGAGAAGAGCGGCGAGCTCACGCCGGGCGGCACGATCGTCGAGGCTACGAGTGGCAACACGGGCATCGCTCTCGCGATGATCGGCGCGGCCAAGGGCTACAAGACCGTGCTCGTCATGCCCGAGTCGATGAGCAACGAGCGCAAGATGCTGCTCAAGGCCTACGGCGCCGAGCTCATCTTGACCCCGGCCGGCGAAGGCATGAAGGGCGCCGTTGCGGTGTCGGAGCAGATCGCCGCCGACCGCCCCGGTTCGATTCTCGCCCGCCAGTTCGAGAACGAGGCCAACGCCGAGATTCACCGCCGTACGACGGGCCCCGAGGTGTGGAACGACACCGACGGCGCCGTCGACATCTTTGTGTCGGGCGTCGGCACGGGCGGCACCATCACCGGCACGGGCCAGTACCTCAAGCAGCAGAAGCCCGGCCTGACGGTCGTCGCTGTCGAGCCCGAAGAGAGCCCCATCCTCAACGGCGGCGCGCCCGGACCCCACAAGATCGCGGGCATCGGCCCCAACTTTGTCGCCCCGGTGCTCGACCAAGAGATCTACGACGAGGTCTTCGACGTCAACATCGAGCAGGCCGTGTCGATGGCCCGTCGACTCTCGAGCGAAGAGGGAATCCTCGCCGGCATCTCGTCGGGAGCCACGGTGCATGCCGCCGTTGAGATTGCCAAGCGCCCCGAAAACGCGGGCAAGTTCATCGTCGTCATCGTGGCGAGCTACGGCGAGCGCTACCTCTCGAGCGTGCTCTACGACGACTTGCGCGCCTAAATGAGCGTGCGGGAGGACATCCGCACCGCCCGATTGCGCGACCCGGCCGCGCGGTCGGGGCTCGAGGTCTTCTTGACCTCAGCAGGACTGCACGCCGTGTGGTGGCACCGCATCGCGAGCTGGTTGTGGCGGCACGGGTTCAAGCTGCTCGGTCGCATGATCGCGCAGGGCGCTCGCTGGTGGACGGGCATCGAGATTCACCCCGGTGCGACGATCGGCAAGCGCCTGTTCATCGACCACGGCATGGGTGTCGTCATCGGCGAGACGGCCGAAATCGGCGACGACGTCATGCTCTACCACGGCGTAACCCTTGGCGGTCGCACGCTCGAGAAGGGCAAACGCCACCCCACGGTCGGCAACGGCGTGCTCATCGGCGCCAACGCGACGGTGCTCGGCCCCATCACGATCGGCGATCGCTCACAGATCGGCGCCTTGGCCCTCGTGACGAAGGATGTTCCGGCCGACTCGGTCGCGACCGGAATTCCCGCAACCTCCCGCCCCCTCGATCGCGGCGAGGGCCGCACGGGGGCCGACGGTTTCGTCGTCGACCCCGCGATTCACATCTGATGAGCGCGCTCGGCCGCCTCACCTCCCTACT
>JBDKJR010000005.1:0-3785 GCA_039796515.1 Actinomycetota bacterium | reverse complement strand
ATGCGACGTCTCGAGTCGTGGTCGATCGAATCGGGATGGGCATCAACACCCTGATGATCGCAACGGGTCGTAACTTTCCCGACGCCTTGTCTGCGGTGCCCGCGGCCAATGCTTTCGGCGTGGGAGCGCTGTTGCTCGTTGACGGCTCGCGCACGACACTCGACTCGGAGACACAGGCCATTCTCGAAGACCGCTCGACGGCTGAGTTCTACGTCGTCGGCGGCACCGGCTCGGTGAGTGCTCCGCTCGCGTCCGCGATCTCGGCCATTTCGCCGACCACACGGCTCTCGGGCCCCGATCGCTATGCCACTTCAGTTGCGGTCGCGTTCCACTTCTTCGTCGAGTCCGACGAAGCCTTCATCGCCAACGGTTCCGGCTTTGCCGATGCTCTCGCAGCTGGCCCCGTCGCTTCTCGTGCACAGGCTCCGGTGTACCTGTCGCGCGCGACGTGTATGCCGGTCGTGGTGCGTGACGACGTGCTCTCGGTCTACGCGAACCGCATCGTCTTGGTGGGTGGTTCGGCAGTGCTTTCTGACTCCGTGGCGTCGCTCACGAGCTGTTAGCACGACAGTTCACGGTCAAACGTTGTGACGCGAACGTGGCGGGCGCTCGAGAGGGTGCCGGCCACGATTCGGCCCGCTGTGAGCATCCTGTTCGCCATTGAGCCATTGTTTATCGAGCGGTCCGCGCATGAATTCCGCTCAACACCCCCCCAAAGAGGGGTGGCCTGCGTTCCCTGAACTGAATTAAGGTCGAATCGTCGTCGCGGTGGAGCGGTGGCATCACCGCGACCTCGAAAGGCACTCCTGTGCGCGCACGCTCTCGCTCTAGCCTTACCGCTCTTCTCCTCTCTGCCGCCATTGTGGCGCCGCTCATGGTGGCCCCCACCGCCGTTGCCGCGCGCGAGCTCGAGGAGCCCGCCGTGACCATGACGGCGGCCGAGGCCGAGGCCGCGACCGAGGCCGAGAACGCCCGCGTCGAATTCGACTCGCCGCCCGAGCTGACCTCGTCGGCAGCGGGGGCGAGCGTGACAGGCACCTTCAAAACCTATGAGGCCGACTCCTCTGGCCCCTTCCCCGCCACCAGCGGCAGCAGTTTCGTGCGTTTTTGGCTGCTGAACACGGTGGACCAGGTGTGGGAGTTGGCCCTTATCGTCAACACGTTCGACGGCACGGGCTACTTCGAAGCGACCGGCCTCGCCGCGGGCAACTATCGCGTCGAGTTCGTCAGTTTCAGCGGGAGTGTTCCGCTGCGCGAGTACTGGAACAATTCCCCGGTGTTCATCGGGTCGACGACCCTCATCATCGCGGCCGACACAACGGTCGGCCTCGGCACGATCAACGTCTACCCCGACTTCCCGGACTTCTACCGAATCGCCGGCGCCAGCCGCTACACCACGGCCGTCGCGATCTCGCAGACCATCATTCCCGCCGGATACACCGCCCCGGTCGTCTACCTCGTCAACGGCCAAGGCTATGCCGACGCGCTCTCGGCGGGCCCCGCGGCGGCGCGAGGGGGCGGCGTCATGCTGCTCACCGGTCCGACCTCGCTGCCCGCTGAGGTCGCCGTTGAGCTTGACCGACTCGACCCCGCGCGAATCGTGATCGTGGGTGGCCCGGGTGTGATCTCGCCGGCTGTCGAGCAGGCGGCGGAGGCCTACGTTGCCGATCCGTCAGACATCGAGCGCATCTACGGTGCCAACCGCTACGTCACGTCGCGACTCATCGTCGCCGACGCCTTCCCTGGCGGGGTGCCTAACCTCTTCATCGCAACCGGTCGCAACTTCCCCGACGCGCTCGCGGCGGGGCCCGCCGCATCGCGACTCGGCGGCGCTGTGCTGTTGATTGACGGTGCACTCTCGTCGACCGATACCGCAACACGTGACCTCATCACGACTCTGGGCCTGCCCGATCTTCACCTCGCAGGCGGAACCGGATCGATTTCGGCGGGAGCGGAAGCATCCCTTGTTACCCTCCTCGGGTCGAGCGGCACCGTGACGCGCTATGCAGGCGCGAACCGTTACGACACCGCACTCATCATGAATGCCGCAGTCTTCGCCGACCTGGGTGCTGACTATGGCTTCTTGGCAACGGGAACGGGCTTCGCGGATGCCCTGGCTGGCGGCCCGCTCGCGGCTGCCTACGACGGCCCGCTCTACCTCTCGAGCCCGACCTGCCTGCGCCCCGCAGAGTATGAAGACATGGTGGTGCTGCTCATCAAGGAGGTCTACAGCCTGGGTGGAACCGGCTCGCTGAGCGACCGCGTTCTTTACGGCGACCTCTGCTAGCCGCGGGCGGCTAGGTGGGTGTGGCGATGCTTGAGCCTGAGCATCCCTCGATCACATAGCGGTTTCTGCGGCGCGTCGCAACTCTCATTCGTCTGTCGAACCTTTTACGATGCGCGACTTGACGCGAGCGAATGACACGAGTGTAATTAGGTCATCCCGCGCACACGGGGGGAGCGCAGGGGAAGGAGTCAGGCCAATGAGTGAGTACCGCAACACGGTTCCCGGTGATTGGTTCGTTGACCCTGTTCGACTCGGCGTGCCGGGCGTGCGCCGCGTGCGCGCGGTTGACGACGACGACAACCCCCTCGCATGGCAGGCAGACGCGCTCTGCGCGCAGACCGATCCTGAGGCGTTCTTTCCCGAAAAGGGCGGCTCGACGCGCGATGCCAAGAAGATTTGCACGACGTGCGAAGTCAAGGCCGAGTGCCTCGAGTACGCGCTGCAGAACGATGAGCGGTTCGGCATCTGGGGCGGCCTGAGCGAGCGCGAGCGCCGCAAGCTTCGCCGCCGCGCCTAGCCCATCTCGTCCGCCGGTCGGCTTAGGGTCGAGAGAGTGCAGCCCCGAGTCATCGCGATCGTCGTCGCCCGTCGAGGCGGCGCACCATTGCAGCAGACTCTGGATGCCCTCGCCCAACAGACCCGCCGCCCCGACCACCTCGTGGTCGTCGACGCCGCCGGCGCCGACGCGGTCACGGCCCAGCTCGCGGCCGCGAACCCCACCCAGTTCGTCACGGCAGGGTCGGGGCTCGGATTCGGAGAGCTCGTGCATCGCGGCCTCGCCGCCGTGCCGTTGCCCGAGCCGACCAGTTCGCCCTACGGTGGCGTCGACGAGTGGCTCTGGCTGCTGCGCCACGACACCGTGCCCGACCCGCAAGCCTTGCAGCGGCTGCTTGCTGCGGTCGAGATCGCTCCGTCGGTCGCGGTTGCGGGGGCGAAGCAACTCGAGGCCGCGCATCCGACGATCATTGCCGCCTACGGCGAGACCTTGACGCGCTGGGGCGCCACGATGGCGATTGCCGAGCGTGAGCTCGACCAGGCCCAGCACGACCGCACGAGCGACGTGCTGGCGGTGGGCGAGGCCTCGATGCTCGTGCGGCGCGCGGTCTTCAGTGCTGTGGAGGGCTTTGACCCGGCCTTGCCGAGTGTCGATGCGGCGCTCGATCTGTGTGTGCGCATCCGTCTCGCGGGGCACCGCGTGGTGGGCGTTCCGCAAGCGCGCGTCTTTGTGCACGAGAGCACGGCGATGTCGGCGCGCCCCGGCTCGGCGCGGCCCGTGTCGCCCCGCACGCAGGCGCGGCTCACGCGCACGGCGCAGCTGCACCGGCGACTGGTCTACGCGCCGGCGTTCGCGGTGGCTCTGCATTGGCTGAGCCTGGTTCCCATCGCGGTCGTGCGGGCGCTCGGCCAGTTGCTGCGCAAGAGGCCAACGCTGGTGGGCGGCGAGTTTGCCGCTGCTCTCGCGGTCGTGTTCTCAGGGGGAGCGGTGCCGAGCGCCCGT
>JBDKJR010000004.1:0-5727 GCA_039796515.1 Actinomycetota bacterium | reverse complement strand
CCGTTAGCTCAGCACGCCCACCAGGGTTTGCGCGGGCGTCGGGTCCAGCGTGAGCCACACTGCAATCACCGCGAGTTGCGTGCTGATCCACACGACGATCGGCCACGGGGTCGCGCCCGTGTTCCGCCAGACGTGGGCTCCGCGCACCGCGAGGTAAATCGGCGGTGCGACCACAGCGATGATCCAAGGCAGGGTGATCGAGTGCCCACTCGTCTTCATCAGGCGCACATCTTGTCCCGCGAGAGCTGCCGTGAGAACGAGGGGGAGGCCCAGGATGAGCGCCCGCGTCCAGAGGGGAATGTCGGCCGGGAGTGTGGTGAGTAGCCAGTAGGCGACAAGGGCGTGAGTCAGCGGCATGGTCGCGATGAGCCACACCGAGGTGGTGTGCACGCGCACATGCTTCGGGTTGCGGCTTCGGTGAGCACTCGGCGCGTGCATGTGCAGGATCGCCCGCCGGTGATTCTGGAAGGGCTCATACGCGTGAGCGTCGTCGTGCGCCGAGGGGCTCGGCGCCGCCGCCGTACGCTGAGCGATGGGGGGGCGAGGGGACTGGGCAGGGCGAGCGGCGACCGAGTGCAAGGGCATCGACTCGGCCGCTCGAGCCGAATCACTCGGCGTGACGGTTGCCGGAGCAAGGCCGACGGTGGCCGAGGAGGCGATCGCGGGGCTGGGAGCCGTGCGCGCTGACCCGACTGACGCTCCCGTGGCGGCGGTGACCGCTGCGAACGTCGCGCTCGACACGTCAGGGCTCACGGGAGTTGGCAGCGGAGCGACGTGATCGGTCCACTGCGCGCCATCCCACCACCGGCGTTGCGTTGCCATTCCCGACCGAGAGACCTCGATGGGGTCGGGGTACCACCCCGCAGGAACCTGGATGGCGGTCTTGCTGCTCATCGTGGTCCCCTTGGTGCTTAGGAATTCTGGTCGGTTGGTGTCAGCTGGCGGATCCCCGGGCCGTCAGCCGCGTGTGTGGTTAGCGGGTGAGGCTGAAGACGCCCCAGTCGTCGACCTGCCACGCGATCCAGCCATTCGAGCGCTGCAAGCTCACCGTGATCACCACGGGGTTGCCATTCGCGTCGGTAGCGGGGCAGCGCAGCTGCTGGCCGATGAAGAGCGGCGGGCTCGGCGGGCAGTCGACCTCCATGGCGCCGCCAATGCTGCGGGCCGCGAGCTCGATGCTGTTCGACGCCTCGTTGGCGAAGACGGAGGGGAAGGCGGCGATAACCAGGCCCGGAACAGCGAGAACCGAGGCCCCGATGAGGCCACCGAGCAGGAGGGCGACACCGATCGGGCCGTACCCCGATCCCGAAATGCGGCTCAGTCGAACGGCGCGCGCCGCCAAATAGATGGGCGCACCGAGCACGGCCCACCAGCCCGAGGTGGGGCGGTCAACGCCGCGCCGCTTGAGGGTGCGCGCGTCAAAGAGGGCGAGTGCAACAACGATCGGCGCGGGTCCGAGCCAAATAGCGGCCATGAAGGCCACGCTCGGTCCGGTGGCGAAGGCGGCCACGACGAGAAGGCTCAGGAGCAATTGGAGCATCGGCAAAAGAACGATCGCCCAGACCTCAACGGTCTGCAGGTTCGGAGCGGTCGTGCCGACAACCTGATGGGTGCCTCGACGACCCGGGTCGGAGGCCGAAATCGGCGACTCCGTCCAGCTCGGAACCGAGGCGGGACCACCGGGGGCTGAGCCGTAGCCCGGAGCCGACGAGTATCCCGGTGACGCCGAGTAGCCCGGCGCTGAGTCGTTCTGAACGGGAATCCAGGGCATGCTCGGCTGGCCGGCGGTGGACTGTGTCGACTGTGCGTGCAGGTCGGCGAATGCCGCGGCCGCGAAGGCGTCGGCGGCACTCTTGGCCGACGCTGCGGTGGTCTCGCTCGCGGTAGCGGCAGAGGGCACCGAAGCTGCGGCTGCTGTTGCCGCGGCCTGCGCCGCTGAAGCCTGCGCTGCGTTCGCGATAAGGGGAAGATCGTCATCGTCGGTGGGCGCGGGAAGCTGGCGAAGGCCGGCCGTGGTCGCTTGCTCGGCGGGAACGTCGTCGATCACGAAGGGCTTGGTGCTCGCTACCGAGCCTCGAGAAGAGTCGTCGTCGGCGAACATCGTGGCCGCGGCGGGCTGCGAGGGCATCATCGGTTGACGCGCGTCAGAGACGTGCTCCGTCCACGCGTGGTTGTCCCACCACCGCAGTTGCGGCAGGCCGAGCGGGTCGGGATACCATCCCGCCGGCACTCGTCCGTAGTCTTCGTCAGCCACGATTGTTCCCCCTCAGGTGCCGAACCCCAATCCGGCTGGCTCAGTCTATGCGGAGGGCCCCTCGCTTCCGAAGGTTTCACTGCCCCCCCAATGTGGGTGACGCGCAACCGATATCACGAGTTTCGCTCATGAGCCACTGTCGGCCGCGATGAGCCTGTTTCGGCTCGCCGAGGGCTGGTCCGGCAATCCAGGCCGAGGCCGAGCGGAGGCCGTGCAAGGCGCTGAGCACCCAGAGCTCGCAGCCCTCGAGATCGGCGGGCCGGGCGTCGGCCTCGGCCAGCTCAACTCCCTCGGCGCGCGCGGCCTCGAGCACGAGCTTCACCGTGACGCTCGGGATGCGCGGCACCGCGTCACGCGGACGCATGAGCGTCTCACCCCGCCACCAGAGCAGCCCGCTGTAGGCGCCCTCGACGATGACGCCGTGAGCATCCACGATGATCGCCTCGCCCGCACCGCGCGGCTGCACGGCCACGCGAAGCGACTGCAGGGCGTCAAGGTCAGGGCCCTTGATGAGCGGTTGCGTGCGGGGGTCGTGGGGAGCGCTCGCGACGACCACCTCGGTAGTCGTCGCGGGAGTGGGGCGTAACCGGAGGCCGAGCTGTGTGCCATCGGCCCGTTCGCGCAGTTCGACGCGCGGAAACCAGTCGCCCGTGCGGGGAAGAGCGGCCACGACGTCAGCCCAGAAAGTGGTCGCGTCGTCGCGAAATGAGCTCGCCGCCGAGAGAAAGCGGTCTCGGTGCACGTCGAGCCCGCGGGCGCGCCCGTCGATCACGCGCCACGAGTCGGCTGCGAGCAATCGACCCCCGTGCGGGTCGCACCACTCGAGGTCGACCCACGGAGTCTTGGCCCCGGGTCGCCACGGGTGCCACCCCTCAGCGAGCGCGCTCATAGCATTGAGGGTATGCGGCGCGGCGTTCTCGAGCATCCGATCGCGGCGCCCCTGAGCGCCGAGGCGCTCGTGATCGCGCTCGCCGCCGGGGCGTCGGCACTCGACGGGCTCGTCTGGCTCGACTCAGGGCTCGGTGCGCTGACGGGTCGCAGCCTCGTGGCGATCGGCCAACCCCTCGTGTGTGACCCCGAGCTGCCGGTGCTGCCGCAGTTGCGTGCCGCGCTCGCCACCCTCGCGATACCGGCCGACGCGGGCGACGAGCCCATGCCGCTCGGGCTCGTCGGCTGGTTCGGCTACGAACTGCGCGACGAGACCATGGGCATGCCCGTTCCGCCCGTGCCGAGTCACCACCGCGCGGCCTGGCTGCGCGTCGACCGCGGCGTGGCGTTCGACCACGCCACGGGCACCGCCCGGCTGGTGGCGCTCGACCCCAGCGGCTCGGGGGAGTGGAGCGGCGAGCTCGACGAGTGGCGGCAGCGCATGCTCGCGGTTGTGGACGAGGCCGCGCGAGCATCCGTCGACCCACCCGCACCGCCGGTGCCCCTGGGCCCGCTCGTTGAGCGCGACACCGATGAGCACTATGCCGAGCTCGTGCGGCAGTGCCAGCACGCCATACGAGAGGGCGATGCCTATCAGTTGTGTCTCACGACGCACGTCTCGACGTCGACGCTCGACGAGTCGCCGCTCGACGCTCTCGCCATCTATCGCCGGCTGCGGCGATCGAGCCCCGCGCACCACGGCGCCCTCGTGAGCATTGCTGGCACAACTCTCGTGAGCGCGAGCCCCGAAACCTTCTTGCGCGTCGTCGATGGCATCGTGCAGACGCGCCCCATCAAAGGAACGCGACCGCGCGACCCCGATCCCGCCCGCGATGCGGCGCTCGCCGCTGAGCTCGCGGCGAGCGACAAAGAGCAGGCCGAAAACCTCATGATCGTCGACCTCATGCGCAACGACCTCTCGCGCGTGAGCGAACTCGGCACCGTCACGGTGACGGGCTTGCTCGAGGTCGAGAGCTACGCCCACGTGCACCAACTCGTCAGCACCGTCGAAGGTCGACTGCGCGAGGGCTTCGATGCTCTGGATGCTGTCGCCGCGTGCCTGCCCGCCGGCTCGATGACCGGCGCACCCAAGCGCCGCGCCATCGAGTTGCTCGCCGACTTCGAGCGCGCCCCCCGCGGCATTTACTCGGGAGCATTCGGCTACCTCGGCGCCGATGGCACCGCCGACCTCGCCATGGTCATTCGCAGCATCATCGTCGAGGGCGACACCGCCACGGTCGGAGCGGGCGGCGGCGTGACAGCCCTGAGCGACCCGCTCGACGAGGTGGCCGAGATGCGGCTCAAAGCCGCGGCCCTATTGCGGGCCCTCGCGGGGGATGCGGCGCACCGCACGCGGTAATCTGGCCTTTCTGCCCTGGCACCCCGCACCCCCTGTGAATCGAGACCCTGACGTGACCGACGAGTTGCACCCCGACGAGAACGCCTACGACCCCGCGCGCATCGAAGCCCACTGGGCGCCGATCTGGGATGAGTTGCAGCCGTTCACGGTCGACAACGCCGACACGAAGCCGCGCAAGTATGTGCTCGACATGTTCCCCTACCCCTCGGGCGACCTGCACATGGGGCACGCCGAGGTCTACGCGCTGGGCGATGTGGTCGCGCGCTACTGGCGCCAGCAGGGCTTCACGGTCTTGCACCCCATTGGCTGGGACTCGTTCGGTTTGCCCGCCGAGAACGCGGCGATCAAGCGCGGAGCCGACCCGCGCGCCTGGACCTACGAGAACATCGCGCAGCAAAAGGCTTCGATGAAGCGGTATGCCACGAGCTTCGACTGGAGCCGGGTGCTGCACACGAGTGATCCCGAGTACTACCGCTGGAACCAGTGGCTGTTCTTGACGATGTATGAAAAGGGTCTCGCCTACCGCAAGGCCAGCTGGGTCAACTGGTGCCCCAACGACCAGACGGTGCTGGCGAACGAGCAGGTCGTCGACGGCGCGTGTGAGCGCTGTGGCGCGATCGCCGAGAAGAAGAAGCTCACGCAGTGGTACTTCAAGATCACCGACTACGCCGACCGCTTGCTCGACGACCTCAACCAGCTCGAAGGCTCGTGGCCCTCGAAGGTGCTCACGATGCAGCGCAACTGGATCGGCCGTTCGACCGGTGCTGACGTCGACTTCGTCATCGAGGGCCACCACAGCCCCGTGACGGTCTTCACGACGCGCCCCGACACGCTCTTCGGCGCGACCTTCATGGTCGTGGCACCCGACAGCGACCTCGCGGCCGAACTGGCCTCGGGCTCGACGCCCGAAGTGCGCATGGCCTTTCAGGCCTACCTCGACGAGGTGCAAAAGAAGACCGAGATCGACCGTCAAGACACCTCGCGCGAGAAGACCGGTGTGTTTCTCGACCGCTGGGCGATCAACCCCGTCAACGGCGAGCGCATCCCCGTGTGGGCCGCCGACTACGTGCTCGCCGACTACGGCCACGGCGCGATCATGGCGGTGCCCGCCCACGACCAGCGCGACCTCGACTTCGCGATCGCGCACGACCTGCCCGTGAAGGTCGTTGTCGACACCACCGCGCCC
>JBDKJR010000003.1:0-3542 GCA_039796515.1 Actinomycetota bacterium | reverse complement strand
AACGAGCTTGACGCCGCCCAGGTCAACGTACGGGCGCACGGCGTTCGCTTCGCTCTCGTCGAGCGGGCCATTTTCGGCTCGATCGAGGGGGGCCGACTTGGCATCGTCGGGCAACAGCTCTTCTCCGGTGAACGGGTCGATCACGCAGACTCTCCTTCGGTCGGTTCCCCACGGTAGCCGGTCGAGCCAAACCCACGCTCACCGCGGTGTGAGCCCGGCAACGATTCCACAGGAATGAACCGAGCACGGTCAACGGGCCACACGATCAACTGTGCAATGCGATCACCCTTCTCAATCGCAAAGGCCTCAACCCGGTCGGTATTGATCAGAGTGACGCGAATCTCGCCGCGATAGCCAGCATCCACCGTTCCCGGCGAATTCACGATCGTGATGCCGTGGCGCGCTGCGAGACCACTGCGTGGTACGACGAATGCCGCGTAGCCGTCGGGCAACGCGATCGCCGTGCCCGTGCCGACCGTGGACCGCTCACCCGGCCCGAGCACGAGCGACTCGGCCGCGTGCAGGTCAGCGCCGGCGTCGCCCGGGTGGGCATAGGCGGGCACAGGGCTTCCGGTGATCAGCACTTCGACAGGTCTCGGCACGCGTCGAGGCTAATGCATGGTCGAATGGGCGTATGGAGTCGTATCGCGAGCGTCTGTGGCCCGCCCCCTGGATCGGCCTTGTCGCCGCGCTGGCCATCCCCGCCAGCCTGCTGACGTTTGCACCCATCAACGCTGCCGTCGGCGCCATCGTCGGCGTTGTGCTCGCTCTCGGCGTCATCGGTGTCGCCGTCGCATCTGCTCCGGTCATCAGTGTGGGCGACGGGATGCTGCGCGCAGGCTCGGCGCGCGTGCCCCTCTCCCTCATCGGAGACACTGACGTCGCTCGAGGAGACGATGCCCGATTGGCTCGGGGCCAGCAGCTCGATGCGCGCGCACACCTCGTGTTGCGGCCGGATATCGCACCCGTGCTCAGGGTGCACCTGGTCGACCCGGATGACCCGACGCCCTACTGGCTACTCTCCACGCGCCGTCCGGAGGCTCTCGCAGAGGCAATCGCCGCCGGCTCTCGCGACGGCACGACGGCCAGCTAGCTCGCGCACTCCCGGCAGACCGAGCCGAGCTTCTCATCATGGTCGAGTTGCGAGCGGTGCTTCACCAAGAAGCAGCTAATGCACGTGAACTCATCAGCTTGAGCAGGCAAAACAACCACGTCGAGGTCGAGGTCTGCGAGGTCTTGACCCGCGAGCTCGAAGCCAGGGTTGTCGGCGTCATCAACGTCAACCACGCCCGAGAGCTTGTCGGGCACGCGCTCCTGCAGAGCCTGGATCGAGTCGGTGTCCTCGTCCGTCTTTCGGGGGGCGTCGTAGTCCGTAGCCATGCCAGTCCACTTCTCATTCACACTTGTCAGCCGCGTTCGGCGGCCATAGTTTGCAGGAAGGGAAGGGGAAACGCAAACGCGCATCGCCGTTCGTGCTCCGACCTGTCTCCCTGCCAACTTCCGGCACGCCCGCGCTATTCCCTCGGTCGTGCGGGTGCTCGTGGGATGCTGTGGCCAGCAATCCCCACGACGAGAGGGTGAGAGCCATGGATGAGCTCACAGTGATCGGCGCCGAAAACGGCGCCCTCGTCGTCGTCGCTGCCGACGGCTCTCGGTTCCGGGTCCCGATCACCGAGGCCTTGCACACGGCTCTGCGCCAAAATCGGCCCGCCGCTTCGGCCGCGCATCGCGTGGGCCCGCGTGAAGTGCAAGCGCTCATTCGCGAAGGCCTTTCGGCCGCGCAAGTCGCGACTCAAACCGGCGAACCTCTTGAATACATTCAGCGGTTCGAGGGGCCCGTGCTTGCCGAGCGCGAGTACGTCGTGACGGCCGCGCGTTCGGTATCGGTTGCCCTCGCGTCTGACACCGACGGCGGTGTCACGGCTTCGTTCGGTGCCGCCATTGACTCCCGTTTGCGTGCGATCGGTGCCCGTGACGTGCGGTGGGAGAGCCGCAAGCACGATGCGCATTGGATCGTCTCGGTCACGTTCCTGGACGACGAAACCGAGCGCACCGCGGTCTGGACGTTCGACCCGAAGAAGTCGACGTTGGCCCCTGCCAATCACGAAGCCCAGTCTCTGTCGCAGCAAGGGGATGCCCCCGCTCCGGTGGTTCCCCGACTGCGCGCCGTTCCCGCCGAACCCGCCAACAACGGTCGGTTCGACAGCGGAGCTTTTGCCCCCGCGAGTGATCTCGGCCGTGCGGCCGCATCACTCGAGCGCACGGAGCGACCCGTCGCCCGCATCGCCGAGGGTGACACCGCCGACACGCGTGACGTGGGAAACACGGCCGACCTTCTCGAAGCCTTGCGCCGCCGCCGGGGCGAGCGCGAAGCGGCGCCGACAGAAGAGGACTGGGAGAGCTCGCGAGCCGCGCATCCCTCAACCGGATCGATTCGCATCGTCGATGTGCCCATCGACACGAGCATGGTGCTCGATGAAGATCGTGACGGCATCGACGACCCGATCGACCGCGACGGCGTGATCGACGACGCAGCCCTCACGGGAGTCGATGCGCCGCCAAGAACGCCGACCACCAAGTCGTCACGACGCGGGCGCGCGGCGATGCCGAGCTGGGACGAAATCGTCTTTGGCGCTCGACCCGACGACGACCCGGCGTAGCTCGCTACCGCCGAGCACCCATCACGCGAACGCTCCCCAGCGCGCGAGCGGAACCCGCAGTTCATCGCTCGAGAACGAGCCGTGCTGCCCCACCATCGCGAGAGAGCGTGCGCTCGCCGTGCGCTCGTCGTAGTAGGCGACCTGGGCACGCGCGGCGATCAGCACGTCGCCAATGCGTGATTGCACCTCGGGCAACACTGGCCCGAACCAGCCGGCCGCAATCGCCTCGGCGCGCGTGACGACCCACGCACGTGATCCCTCGGCGTCGAGCCAGCGATCGCGCACCGTTTCTGCGAGCTCGGGATCGTCGAGCGCCAAGTGCAGACACCGGGGCTCACCAGCAACGTGACGGATGCCCTGCCACAAGCCACTCCCCGCCTCCACCACCAACCGCCGATGCGGCGGCACGTCGAGCATCCCGTGATCAGCGGTGAGCAGCACACCCACATCGGCCGGGAGCGAGGCGTCGAGCACCGCGAGAGCCGAGTCGAGTTCGTCGAGTCGGCGCGTGTAGAGCGCCGAGGCCACACCGTCTTCGTGCCCCGCCATGTCGAGTTCGGGAACATAGATGTAGACCAGCCGACGCTCAGAGCCGGCGAGCAAGGCGACCCCGCGAGCAATGCGCTCGGCGATCGTGGGCGCTGGAACGAATCGCGCGCCCCGCAACACCGCATCCGTGAATCCGGTGTCGCGATAGCGCTCGGCAGCGACCACGACCGCATCAACACCGTGAGCCGCCGCGCGCTCGAACGCCGTCTCGTGAGGCTGCCACTCGAGGGGGCGCATCCCGTCGTCCCAGCCCGAAAGCTGCTTGACGACCCGATCGCGCTCCCGGTCAAGAACGCTGTAGCCCACGAGTCCGTGTTCGCCCGCCGACAGTCC
>JBDKJR010000002.1:0-2954 GCA_039796515.1 Actinomycetota bacterium | reverse complement strand
CTGAAGAACGTTGGCGAAGCGCTCGAACGCGTGCTCCATCGGCACCGGCCCGCGCTCACGACGGCCCTTGCCGAGAGCGCGACGGACACGACCCAAGAGGCGCCCGTGCCGGAGCTCCCTGCCCCCGCCCTGGCCCCCGCTGTCAGTGTTCAGCCTCATGGGGCCACCCAGGCGGTGGTTTTTCAGGAGCATGGGGCCACCCGCCGGGGGCGGCATGACCTGGTTTTCTCAAGGCATGGGGCCACCCCTTGTTCACGAGCAAGGGGCTGGGCCCGGGGTCACGCGACCGAGACAACAGGCACGCTCTTGCCCAACGACGACGCGGGGCGTCGTCGGGGAGGAGCCCATGGCGTTTCGGGAGCTGACTATGATCGATGTCAAGGAAGTGTTGCGCCGCCTGCAGGCGGGGCAGAGCGTGCGACGCATCGCGCGCGACGGCGTCGCCGACCGCAAGACGATCGGCCGCTACGCGTCCGCCGCGGCCGCGTGCGGGCTCGAGCCGGCGAGTGAGTTGAGCGACGAGCTGGTGCATCGCATCGCCGCCCGCGTGCAACGGCGCGAGGCGGCTGGCTCGGCGGGCAGCGAGCCGCTGCGCCCGCTCGCGCCGCGCATCCGCGCCTGGCTCGAGGGCGAAGGCGGCCCCGCCCTGACGCTGCAGAAGGTCCATACGCTCTTGGCGCGCCAGGGCGTCGAGGTGGCGTACCCGACGCTCTGGCGCTTCGCGCGCCACGAGCTCGGCTGGCGCCGCCCGGCGTCGACGATGCGCCTGCCGGAGACGCCGCCGGGGCAGGTGGCGCAGATGGACTTCGGGTGCATGGGCCGGGTCACGTTCGACGGCCGGCCCCGCTCGCTCTGGGCCCTCGTCGTCACCCTCACCTTCAGCCGCTACCTGTTCGTCTGGCCGACCTTCGACCAGACGACCGCGTCGGTCATCGCCGCGCTCGAGGCGGCGTGGCGCTTCTTCGGGGGCACGGCGCGCGTGCTCGTGCCCGACAACCTCAAGGCCGTCGTGCACACGCCCGACGCGGTCGCGCCCCGGCTCGTCGACGCCTTCCAGGAGTACGTGCAGGCGCGCGGGCTGTTCGTCGACCCGGCGCGCGTGCGCCGGCCGCGCGACAAGGCGCGCGTCGAGAACGGCGTCGCCTACGTGCGTGAGAGCTGGTTCGCGGGCGAGTCGTTTGCCGGCCTCGACGAGGCGCGCCGGAGCGCCGAGGCGTGGTGCCGCGACGAGGCGGGGCTGCGCGTGCACGGCACGACGCGACGCCTGCCGCGCGAGGCGTACGAGGCCGACGAGCGACCCCACATGCTGCCCCCGCCGGAGGCGCCCTACGACGTGCCGCACTGGTCCGAGGCCAAGGTCCACCCCGACCACCACGTGCAGGCGCTGCGCGCGCTCTACAGCGTGCCGCACCGGCACGTCGGCCGCCGGGTGCGCGTGCGCGCCGACGGCGCGAGCGTTCGCATCTACCTCGGCACCGAGCTCGTCAAGGTGCACCCGCGCCAGCCACCGGGCGGCCGCTCGACCGACGAGGGGGACTACCCCAAGGGCAAGGCCGCGTACGCTGCGCGCGGGCTCGACGAATTGACCACGAGAGCGCGCCAGCGCGGGGCGCACGTCGGCCGCTACGTCGAGCGCCTGCTCGAGGGCCCCCTTCCGTGGGGCAGGATGCGCCAGGCCTACCGCCTGCTCGCTCTTTGTGATCGGTACGGCGACGGGGCCGTCGAGGCGGTCTGCCAGAGCGCGCTCGCCTTCGACGTCGTGGACGTCGTGCGCGTCGAGCGCAAGCTCGCGAGTGCGACGGCGCTCGCCACGCCCGGCGGCCCGGGCGCGCGCGCGGGCAAGGTCGTTGCCCTGCCGACGCCGCGCTTCCTGCGCGACGCGGCGCACTTCGCCACGCGCCCGCGCGCGACGACGGAGGGGACGTGAAGGCCGCGCCCGCGCTCTCGCCCGAGCTCGGGGCGGCGCTGCGGAGGCTGCGGCTCGGACGCATCGCCGACGTGCTGCCCGAGCGCGCGCTGCTCGCGCACAAGCAGGGCCTGTCGTTCGAGGAGACGCTGCTCGGCCTGCTGACCGACGAGATCGCGCGCCGGCAGGACGCGCAGGCGACGACGCGCGCCGAGCAGGCGGGGCTCGACCCGGACATGACGTTCGAGCGCTTCGACAAGGCAAGCAAGGTCACCTACGACCGGCGCCTGCTGGCGGAGTTGAGCAGCCTGCGCTTCGTCGACGCGGGCCGCCACGCGCTGTTGATGGGGCCGGTGGGCACGGGCAAGACCTTCGTCGCCACGGCACTCGGCCATCTGGCGTGCCGGCACGGGTACGGCGTACACTTCACGCGCGCCGACCGGATGCTCCATACGCTTCGCAAGAGCCGCTTCGACAACTCGCGCGACGCCGTGATGCGCTCGCTGTGCTCGGTCGACCTGCTTGTCGTCGACGACTTCGCGCTCGAACCGCTCGACCGCGACGAGAGCCGCGACGTCTACCAGCTGTTCGTCGAGCGGACGGGGCGCGCATCGATGATCGTCACCAGCAATCGCGACACGTCGGAGTGGTTGGCGATGTTCGACGACCCGCTGCTCGGCCAGAGCGCCGTCGACCGCTTCAAGAACGGGGCGTACGACCTGGTGCTCGAGGGCGAGAGTTACCGCCCGCACCGCAAGCCGAGCGTGCACGAGAACGACCCGCCGCCGAGTGCGCCGGTGGGCAAACGACCGGGGGCGCGTCGCCGCCGACGTTGACGTGGCGCCGTACCGCCTCGGGGCCGAACTGCCCCGGGGGCCTGCGGTGAGAACGGGGTGGCCCCATGCTGTGAGAACAGGGTGGGGACATGCGGTGAAAACGACTCGACAAGGAACGACGACAGAGAGAAAGTAACGCGCGGTCGCACGACCCTTCCCCCCTGGCCCCATGCCTTGAAAAAAGGGCGGCCCCATGGGGCTGAATAATGGCA
>JBDKJR010000001.1:0-4585 GCA_039796515.1 Actinomycetota bacterium | reverse complement strand
CCGATGGGGCCGCACGCCGCTCGCGGGCCCGCAGACGGTCGCGGTCATTTTCGACAAGTCGTCGACGCGCACGCGCGTGAGCTTTGCCGTGGGCATCGCCGATCTCGGCGGGGTGCCGCTCATCATTTCGACGGCGAGCAGCCAACTCGGCGGCAAGGAGACGCCGAGCGACACGGCTCGCGTGCTCGAGCGCATGGTTGCCGCGATCGTGTGGCGCACCTACGCGCAGTCGGGCCTCGAAGAGATGGCGGCGGGCACCACGGTGCCGGTCGTCAACGCGCTGAGCGACGACTTTCACCCGTGCCAGTTGCTCGCCGACCTGTTGACCATTCGCGAGCACCGGGGCGAGCTCGCGGGGCTTACGGTCGCGTTCTTGGGCGACGGGGCCAGCAACATGGCGCAGTCGTACCTTCTCGCAGGGGCGACCGCGGGCATGCACGTGCGCATCGCGGCACCCGACTCCTTCATGCCGAGCGCGGCGGTCGTCGGTGACGGTGAGCGGCGTGCGTCCGAGACGGGCGGCTCGATCACGGTCACGACCGACCCGGTCGCCGCCGTGAGCGGCGCTGATGTCGTGGTCACCGACACCTGGGTGTCGATGGGCAAAGAAGACGAAAAGGCGCACCGCGTCGCGACGTTCGGTGCCTACCGCGTCGACCCCGCGATGATGGCGCACGCGAAGCCCGACGCGCTCTTCTTGCACTGCCTCCCGGCCGACCGCGGTTACGAAGTGACGGCCGACGTCATCGATGGCCCACAATCGGTCATTTGGGACGAAGCCGAGAATCGCTTGCACGCTCAAAAGGCCCTCTTGGTGTGGCTGCTCGAACAATCGGGGGGCGCGCAGTGAGCGGCTCGACGAACGAGGGCTCGCTGTGGGGCGGGCGCTTCAGCGACGGCCCCTCGCCCGAATTGCAGAGGCTCAGCCGGTCGACCCACTTTGACTGGCAACTCGGCGGCTACGACATTCAGGGTTCGCGGGCGCACGCTCGCGCCCTTGCGGCCGCGGGCTATCTTACCGACGACGAACTGTCGCGGATGCTCGACGGCCTCACCGAGATCGAGGCGCGCTGGGCAGACGGACGCCTGCACCCCCGTCCTGACGATGAGGATGTGCACGGTGCCCTCGAAGCGGCTCTCGTCGAGGCAGTCGGAGCCGAGCTCGGCGGCCGGTTGCGCGCCGGACGCAGCCGCAATGACCAGATCGCCACGCTCATCCGTCTGTACCTGCGTGACCATGGCGCGGTGATCGCCCGGGAGGTGCGCGCGCTCATTGGGGCTATCGTCGCTCAGGCCGAAGCGCATCCCGCTGCCGTCATGCCCGGTCGCACGCACTTGCAACACGCGCAACCGGTGCTGCTCGCGCACCACTTGCTCGCTCACGCGTGGCCGCTCGTGCGCGACCTCGAGCGCGTACGCGACTGGGCCGCACGCGCCGACCGCTCGCCCTACGGTGCGGGCGCGCTCGCGGGCTCGAGTCTCGGTCTCGATCCGGTACTCGTTGCCGCCGACCTGGGCTTTAGCGGCCCGACCGAGAACTCGATCGACGCGACGGCGAGTCGAGACCTCGTCGCCGAGTTCGCCTACATCGCTGCGCAGATCGGCATCGACCTCTCGCGCTTCGCCGAGGAGATCATCCTCTGGAACACGCGCGAGTTCTCCTACGTGACGTTGCACGATGGCTACTCGACCGGGTCGTCGATCATGCCGCAGAAGAAGAACCCCGATATCGCCGAACTCGCGCGCGGCAAGGCGGGTCGCCTGATCGGTGACCTCGCCGGCTTGCTCACGACACTCAAGGGACTTCCGCTCGCCTACAACCGAGACCTCCAAGAAGACAAAGAGCCGGTCTTCGACGCCGTCGAAACCCTCGAGGTGCTGCTGCCCGCGTTCACGGGCATGGTCGCGACGCTGCGCTTCGATCTCGACCGGATGGCGGCGCTCGCGCCGCAGGGTTTCTCGCTGGCGACGGACGTCGCCGACTGGCTCGTGCGTCAGGGAGTCCCCTTCCGCGAGGCGCACGAGATCTCGGGTGCGCTCGTGGCGCACTGCGAGCGACACGGCCTCGAGCTGCACGAGCCGAGCGACGACGAGTACGCGTCGATCGACGCGCGACTGCTGCCGGCCGTGCGCGAGGTGCTCACGGTCGAGGGGTCGATCGCCTCACGGTCGGGGGCGGGAGGCACCGCACCGGTGGCCGTTCGCGCCCAGCTCGCGCACCTTGCCGAGCGGCTCGCGTCGCTCGACTAGCGACGGCAGGCGTGCACCGAGCCCGTCTCACGCCGCTGATACGCTGACGCGGTGACTGCCGCCGCCGACGATTCGCTCGCCATCCAGCCCGCTCCGCCACAGAACGACTCGTCGTTCGCGTCGGTCTGGCACGAGCTGCAGTGGCGCGGTCTCGTGCACGTCTCGACCGACGAGGCCGCGCTCGAGGCAGCCCTGAGCGGCGAGCCCATCACGTACTACTGCGGCTTCGACCCCACGGCGCCGAGCTTGCACCTCGGCAACCTCGTGCAATTGCTGCTCATGCGCCGCTTGCAACTCGCCGGTCACCGCCCGCTGGCCCTCGTGGGTGGCTCCACCGGACTCATCGGTGACCCGCGCCCGACGGCCGAGCGCCAACTCAACGACCGAGACACCGTCGCGGAGTGGGTCGGTCGACTGCAGCAGCAGGTCAGCCGTTTCTTGAGCTCTGAGGGCCCCAACGGTGTGACTCTCGTCAACAACCTTGACTGGACGGCAGGGCTGAGCGCGATCGACTTCTTGCGCGAGATCGGCAAGTACTACCGCGTCGGCACGATGATCAAGAAAGACGCGGTGGCGACGCGCCTCAACTCTGAGGCGGGCATCTCGTACACCGAGTTCAGCTACCAGATCTTGCAGGGCTACGACTTCCTCGAGCTGCATCGCCAATACGGCTGCGTGCTGCAGACCGGCGGCAGCGACCAGTGGGGCAATCTCACGAGCGGCACCGACCTCATCCACAAGGTCGAGGGCCGCAGCGTGCATGCGATTGGCACGCCCCTCATCACCAATAGCGATGGCACTAAGTTCGGCAAGAGCGAAGGCAACGCCATTTGGCTCGACGCCGAGATGTGCAGCCCGTACGCGATGTTCCAGTTCTGGCTCAACACCGACGATGCCGATGTCATTGCTCGGCTCAAGGTCTTCACCTTCCTCAGCCGCGCCGAGATCGAGCAGTACGAGTCGCTCGTTCGCGACGAGCCCTTCCGGCGCGCGGCGCAAAAGCGCCTCGCCCTCGAGGTCACGGCGATCGTGCACGGAATCGATGCGGTCGAGTCGGCGATTGCAGCGTCGGCAGCGCTCTTCGGCCAGGGTGACCTTTCGGCTCTGGATGCTCCGACTCTCGCCGCCGTCATCTCCGAACTGCCCACGGCAGAAGTGGGGGAGTCGGACACGGTCGTGCACGCTCTTGTGGCAACCGGACTCTGCTCGAGCGCGAGCGATGCACGGCGCGCGATTGCACAGGGCGGGGTTGCCCTCAACAACGTCGCGGTGTCGAGCGACGACCAGACCCTCGCGGGCGCGGCCCTTGCCGGCGGAATGGCCGTGCTCAGGCGCGGCAAGAAGACCCTCGCCGGACTCGTTCTGCGCTGATGACGGCGCCCGCGTTCGCCGTCAGAAAAGCGCGACACGCCCGGGATTCGCTGAAATTTGCCCCGCACCCGAACGAACCGTAATCTTCTAACTCGTCACCCCAAAGGTGCGGGAAGCCCAGAGCATCCCGACCTCAAGAGGGACACAATCCTCCAAGAAAGAGCAGCCACTTGCTGGTGCGCTCATCGCCAAGTAGGATTGCGAATCCGGCCAGCGTGATCCTGAGGATCACCGCACGGGCAGTCGGACTCGGTTCGCTGAGATCGCCGATTTGCGCCGGGAAGCCGGGGCGGATACATTAGGGAAGTTGCCCAGTTGCGACAGCCGAAAGGCTGAAGGTCTGGAGCGTCCGATCCTTGAGAACTCAACAGCGTGCACTAAGTCAATGCCAAATAACCTCGGCAACCGATTTCGATCGGTTGCAAGAGATTCCTTTGGATTGAAACAAGAATGTCAGTAGATATTCGAACTTCAGTCAGACAAACTCGTCGCCACTCAGACTTCGGTCCGGTGGTGACACTAGATGTGCCGGCAGCCCTCGGGTCGCCGTGCAATCAAACATTTACGGAGAGTTTGATCCTGGCTCAGGACGAACGCTGGCGGCGTGCTTAACACATGCAAGTCGAACGATGAAGCCGGAGCTTGCTCTGGTGGATTAGTGGCGAACGGGTGAGTAACACGTGAGTAACCTGCCCTTGACTCTGGGATAAGCGTTGGAAACGACGTCTAATACCGGATACGAGCTAGGACCGCATGGTCACTAGCTGGAAAGAATTTCGGTCAAGGATGGACTCGCGGCCTATCAGTTAGTTGGTGAGGTAACGGCTCACCAAGACGACGACGGGTAGCCGGCCTGAGAGGGTGACCGGCCACACTGGGACTGAGACACGGCCCAGACTCCTACGGGAGGCAGCAGTGGGGAATATTGCGCAATGGGCGAAAGCCTGACGCAGCAACGCCGCGT